>CAXUKK010000066.1:0-4083 GCA_964251455.1 uncultured Enterovirga sp. | reverse complement strand
GCTCGACGTGGCCGAGTTCCTCAGCCGTGATTGCGGCAACGAGGCTATAAAACGGCCGCAGCTTGGCCTTTGAGCGAAAATTGAAGCTCTGGAACATGTAGTTCCCAAGCGTCGACATCTCGCCATACTTGCCACCCAGCAATTCTTGCAGCGCTGCCGCAGAATTCGGGTCCTGCTTTTTCGGCGGGGGAAGATCGATTTGCAGCTTGTCGACGCGAAGAAACATGGTCGGCTCCGTACTTGGCGGGGGTACGGCTCAACGGGCGTCGCCTCTCTCCGTTCCCCTCGTACGAAGCCGTGATCGCGTTTCAGGCCGGGACCGGCCGGCGATCGAGGGCGGTGCGGTAGGAGAGCGCCTCGGCAAGATGGATGCGGCGCACGCGCGGCTCGCCATCGAGGTCCGCTAGCGTACGCGCGGCTTTCAGGATGCGATGGAAGCCGCGGGCGGACAGCCGCATGGCGTCTGCCGCCTCACGGATCAGTCGCAGCCCATCCTCGTCTGGCTTGGCGATCTCCTCTATCAGCGAACCCGGGCAGGCGGCGTTGGTCGCGACACCCTCGATGCCAAGCGCCGCGTAGCGCCGGGAACCGATTTCCCGCGCTCTCGCCACCCGCGCACCGACTTCCGCCGAGCCCTCGCTCGCTGCCGGCAGAATGAGGTCCGCGGCCGTGACGGCCGGAACCTCGATGGCGAGATCGATGCGATCGAGCAGCGGCCCGGAGATGCGGGCGGAGTACTGCGCCATGCAGCGGTCGTTCGGTTGGCGCCTGCACGCATAGCCGGGCTCCATCGCGAGCCCGCAGCGGCAGGGATTCATGGCGGCGACGAGTTGCACCCGCGCCGGGTAGGTCGTGCGATGATTGGCGCGCGCGATCATCACCTCGCCGGTTTCCAGCGGTTGGCGCAGCGCATCGAGCACGCCGGGCTGGAACTCCGGCAATTCGTCGAGGAAAAGCACGCCATGGTGGGCGAGCGAAATCTCGCCCGGCCTCGCATTGATGCCGCCACCGACGAGCGCCGCCATGGACGCGGAATGGTGCGGAGCCCGGAACGGCCGCCGGCTCGACAGCGCTCCGTCCTGGAGCTGCCCGGCGACCGACTGGATCATCGATATCTCCAGGAGTTCGCGCGGCGCGAGCGGCGGCAGAATGGACGGCAGGCGCTGGGCGAGCATCGACTTGCCGGCACCCGGGGGCCCGCTCATCAGGAGGTTGTGGCCTCCTGCTGCCGCGATCTCCAGCGTGCGCTTCGCGCTCTCCTGGCCCCGAATGTCGCGCAAGTCCGGCAGCGGCCCGGATGGCGGCGCGATGGCCGGCTCCGGCCGCGCCATCACCTGGTCGCCCTTGAAGTGGTTCGCGAGCTGGATCAGCGAGCGCGGCGCCAGGATGTCCGCGTCCTGCGACGCCCAGGCCGCCTCCGGCCCGCATGCGAAGGGGCAGATCAGCCCATGCCCGCGCGCATTCGCGGCAATGGCGGCAGGCAGGACCCCGGCGACCGGCGTGATGGAGCCGTCGAGCGCCAGTTCGCCGAGCACCGTGTAGCCGGACAGCGCATCCGACGGGATTGCCCCGATCGCCGCCATGATGCCGAGCGCGATCGGCAGGTCGTAGTGCGAGCCTTCCTTGGGCAGGTCGGCCGGCGCGAGATTGACGATGATCCGCTTCGCCGGGAGCGCGAGGCCGGAAGCGATGAGCGCGGAGCGCACGCGCTCCCGGCTCTCCCCGACCGCCTTGTCCGGCAGGCCGACGACGTTGAAGGCGACGTTCCCGGCCGAGATCTGCACCTGGACGTCGACGGTGCGTCCTTCGATACCCTCGAAGGCAACGGTGGAGACGCGCGCAACCATTCCGGAACCCATCGCCGAGCCGCTTCCAGGATCGTAGCGGGCCCGGTTTGCTCGTCAAGAACAGGAGGGGAACAGCACGAATGACATGGCAGCTGTGTAGATCGCCGACATTGACGTACGGGAGCACGTGAATATCTCACGCCAGTCCGGACGCGCCCTGGTGCGAACCGCAACGGTTCCGGGCCCGTCACAGACGAGTGCTTTCAAGTATGGCTACATCCTCTCTCGCGGCAGGTCGCCCGGCCGCAAACGGCGGGCGGTCCGCGCT
Organism: uncultured Enterovirga sp.; assembly: GCA_964251455.1. GTDB lineage: Bacteria > Pseudomonadota > Alphaproteobacteria > Rhizobiales > Beijerinckiaceae > Enterovirga. The sequence continues at coordinate 1,968 of CAXUKK010000066.1, read as the reverse complement.
CTCCGGTATCAACTTCGGCTCGAGCGCCGGCGCCGCCTTGGCCGTCATCGCCGGGGCGGCGGTGATCGGTTCGGTGGTCAACCCGAAGCAAGCTGCGCTCTACGTTCTCGGCGCCGCGCTCGGCCTTGTCCTTTATCACGCGGCCTTCGGCTTCACATCGGCCTGGCGGGTCTTCATCTCGGACCGGCGAGGCGAGGGTCTGCGGGCGCAGATGATCATGCTCGCGGTTGCGACCGCCCTCTTCTTCCCCGTGCTCGCGTCGGGCAGCCTGTTCGGGCAGCCGGTCACCGGGCTCGTGTCCCCGGTCGGCATCTCGGTCCTCGTCGGCGCCTTCATCTTCGGCATCGGCATGCAGCTCGGCGGCGGCTGCGCGTCCGGCACGCTCTACACCGTGGGCGGCGGGTCGACCCGCATGCTGCTGACTCTGGCCTTCTTCATCGTGGGCTCCACCTTCGGCGCGGCACATCTCCACTGGTGGGCGGCGCTGCCGAATATCGGTCCGGTCTCCCTCGTCACGCTCTGGGGACCCTGGACGGCGCTCGCCGCGCATCTTGCGGTCTTCGCGGCGATTGCGGCCGCGACGGTGGTGCTGGAGAAGCGCCGTCACGGCCAACTTGCCGGCGCCGCGCCAGCGACTCGCCACGGCCTTGCACGGTTCCTGCGCGGCCCCTGGCCGATCATCGCCGGCGGTGTCGCGCTCGCGATCCTGAACTTCGTCACCCTCGCGCTGTCCGGCCGCCCCTGGGGCATCACGTCGGCTTTCGCCCTCTGGGGTTCCAAGATCGCCGCCGCTACGGGCATCGCCGATGTCGCGAGCTGGCCCTACTTCCAGAGCCCGGCGAACGCCCAGGCGCTGCAGACCAGCGTTCTGGCCGACGTCACGTCCGTCATGGATTTCGGCATCATCGTGGGAGCGCTGTTGGCGGCCTCGCTCGCGGGCCGCTTCGCCCCGGTCTGGCGGATCCCACTCCGTTCGGCGGCGGCGGCGATCGTGGGCGGGCTGCTTCTCGGCTACGGTGCTCGCCTCGCCTATGGCTGCAATATCGGGGCGTATTTCTCCGGCATCGCGTCCGGCAGCCTGCATGGGTGGCTTTGGCTCGTCGCGGCCTTCGCCGGAAACGTGATCGGAACGCGGTTCCGGCCGATCTTCGGGCTTGAGGTCGAGCGGACGCCGAAGCTCACCGCCTGCTAGACCCTTGCAGGAACGCACAAAGCCGCTTGCGCCCCGTGCCTTGCGGTGGCGTGCCCGGGGTGGCCATGTCCCGACCAACGAGCTCGTCCCAGCGGACGTCGCTCACAAGGGACATGCAGCCATGCAACTCACCGGCATCCACCACCTGACCGCGATCACGGCGGACGCGCCCGGCAACCATGCCTTCTACACGGGCACGCTCGGCATGCGGCTCGTGAAGAAGACCGTGAACCAGGACGACGTCTCGGCCTACCACCTGTTCTATGCCGACGGCCTCGCCAGCCCCGGCTCGGACCTGACCTCCTTCGACTGGCCGGCCGCCCGCGAACGCCGCGGCACTCACAGCATCGTCCAGACGGGCCTGCGCGTGACGGGCGAGCCGACGCTTCGACGCTGGGCCGACCTACTGTCCACCGCAGGTGTCAGCCATTCCGGCGTGGCGGAGCGCGACGGGCGGCTCGTCCTCGACTTCGAGGATCCGGAGGGCCAGCGGCTCAGCCTCCTCGACGACGGCGGACGCGGCGAAGGCCATGTCTGGGCGAAGAGCCCCGTCCCGGCCGACGACCAGATCCGCGGCCTCGGGCCGATCACGATCAGCGTCCCGGAGATCAACCGCACGGATGCCGTCCTGCAGCAGCTCATGGCCATGCGCCCGGTGCGCGAGTACCGGATCGGCGAGCGCACGGCCGTCGTCTACGAGATGGGCGAAGGCGGGCCGGCGGCAGAGCTCCACGTCGTGATCGAGCCGAATGCGCCGCAGGCGAGCCAGGGGGCGG
>CAXUKK010000065.1:4380-9723 GCA_964251455.1 uncultured Enterovirga sp. | reverse complement strand
CCGAGCTGAACCGGCCGACCGACCTCGGGTCGACGCAGGCGATCAACTGATGTCGGCGAAGGCGGCAGGCCTCGCGCCGGCAAGGCTCGATGACTATCGTGCGGTCTCTGCGCCGCGCGGAGGTTGATCATGGCCGAGCCTGCGATCCGGCGCGCCACCTACGCCGACCTCGAAGCCGTCCCCGGACATCTCGTCGCCGAGATTATCGACGGGGCACTCGAGACCCATCCTCGGCCTAGCCCGAGGCATGCTCGGGCGGCGAGCAGGCTGAGTACGCGGCTGGCAACGCGGTTCGAGGACGGAGAGGGCGGCCCCGGCGGCTGGCTCTTCATGATCGAGCCGGAATTGCATCTCGGCTCCCAGGTCGTCGTGCCGGATGTCGCAGGCTGGAAGGCCGACCGTCTTTCGACTGAACCCGCAGAGGCGTTCATCACGATTGCGCCCGATTGGGTGTGCGAAATCCTGTCTCCATCGACGGCTCGGCTCGACCGAGGCCCGAAACGCCGCATCTATGCCCAGGCGGGAGTAGGCCATCTGTGGCTCCTTGATCCGGTGGCCGGCGAGCTCGAGGCTTTCGGCTTGAAGGAGCGGCATTGGGTGCTGCTTGGTACGATCCCGCGCGGGGAGCCAGTCAGCGTCGCCCCATTTGAAGCTGCTCCGTTCCCGCTCGACGATCTCTTCCCTTTCGATACGCCGCCCTCTTCCGAGGCCTGACCCATGCCGACCAACATCCTCATGCCCGCCCTTTCGCCCACGATGGAGAAGGGCAACCTCGCCAAGTGGCTCAAGAAGGAGGGCGACCGGATCAAGTCGGGCGATGTCCTGGCCGAGATCGAGACCGACAAGGCGACCATGGAGGTCGAGGCGGTCGACGAGGGGGTGCTCGCCAAGATCACGGTGCCGGACGGCACGAACGACGTGCCCGTGAACCAGATCATCGGCGTGATCGCGGCCGAGGGCGAGGATCCGCAGAGCGTCGGGGCCGGGAGCGCCGAGCCGAAGGCCGCTGCGCCGGCATCTCCCCCGGCAGCCGCGAAGGCCGAGGACGACGTGAAGGTCTCGGGCGACGCTCAACCGGCCTATGCCCGGTCGAACGAGGCTCCCAAGGGCGCGTCGGAGCCGGCCCAGGCGCCGGCCGCATCTGCCGCGCCGGCGAAGCCGAACGGAGCCGGGTCGCATGGCGATCGCGTCTTCGCGTCGCCCCTGGCGCGCCGGATCGCGAAGGAGAGCGGGCTTGACCTAGCGCAGATTGCCGGGTCAGGCCCTCACGGCCGCATCGTCCAGAGCGACGTGAAGGCGGCCGTCGCCGGCGGCACCGCGAAGGCTGGCGCGGCTGCGCCCGCTCAGTCGGCGCCACAGGCAGCAGCCTCGCAGGCGCCCGCCGCCGGCGCTCCGGCGCCCGCGATGTCGGACGAGCAGATCAAGAAGTTCTTCGAGCCGGGCTCCTTCGAGGACATCCCGCATACCGGGATGCGCAAGACCATCGCGCGCCGGCTTGCGGCCTCGATGCAGACGACGCCGCATTTCTACCTGACGGTCGATTGCGACCTGGAGAACCTCATGGCGCTCCGCGAGCAGCTCAATGCGGCCGCCCCGAAGGACAAGGAGGGCAAGCCCGCCTACAAGCTCTCGGTCAACGACTTCATGATCAAGGCGCATGCGCTCGCCCTCATGCGCGTCCCGGCCGCGAACGTGTCGTGGACGGAAGGCTCGATGCTGCGCCATTCCCATGTCGACGTCGGTGTTGCCGTCGCGATCCCGGACGGGTTGATCACGCCGATCGTGCGCAAGGCCGACACGATGAGCCTCTCTGCGATCTCCAACGCCATGAAGGATTTCGGCGCCCGGGCGAAGGCCCGGAAGCTGAAGCCAAATGAATACGAGGGCGGCTCGACGGCGCTGTCGAATCTCGGGATGTTCGGCATCAAGCAGTTCACGGCCATCATCAACCCGCCGCATTCGAGCATCCTGGCAGTCGGGGCAGGGGAGAAGCGCGTCGTCGTGAAGAACGGTGCACCCGCGGTCGCGAGCGTGATGTCGGCGACGCTGTCCTGCGACCACCGCGCCATCGACGGCGCGCTCGGCGCAGAGGTGATCGCCGCCTTCCGGCAGCTCGTCGAGAATCCGATGGCGATGCTGGTCTGAGCGTCCCGTCAGGCCCGGGGCTTGAAGGTCTACCTCGCCGGGCCGGAGGTCTTCCTGCCCGACGCCGTCGAGGTCGGCCGCCGCAAGGTCGCGATCTGCGAGAAGCACGGGCTGACCGGCCTGTTTCCGCTCGATCTCGTCGAGCCGTCCGCCGGCCCGCCGACCGCAGCCGAAATCTCTCAGACCTGTCTCGCCGCGATGCGGCAGGCGGACGCGATCATCGCCAATCTGTCGCCGTTCCGAGGTGTCGGAGCCGATCCCGGCACGGCCTTCGAAATCGGCTTCGTGGATGCGCTTGGCCGGCCTGTCTTCGGCTACACGAACGAGCCCCGGACGCTCTTCGACCGGGTAGCGGGCGTGCTCGCGCCGGTCCGCCAACAAGGCGATCAGCATTTCGCGGCCGACGGGCTCGCTGTCGAGGATTTCGGGCACTTCGACAACCTCATGCTGGCCGAAGCTCTCCTTGCGGAGGGGCCGGGGGTGTTCATGCCCGAGGCTATCCTCCCGGATCCGGCCCGCGACCTATCCGTGTTCGCGCGCTGCGTCGCGTATGCCGCTGATTTCCTGCACGGCGGCACCCGCTTCACGACGCGCGTTCGCTAAAAACGATTCCCTAACCGTGGATTGCTACGCTCGGCGCTATTGTAGCTGTCGAGTAGTGTATCGTGTCCGCAGCTCTGAGCCTGGATTCCCCTTCGGAATTCGACCTGTCCCGTCAGGGTACCGCCGCCTTCGTTCTGTCCCTGCGCGAACGCGGGGTCTTCGACCTCAACGTGCTGCGCGCGATGGAGACGGTGCCGCGCGATTTCTTCGCGCCTCGCCGTTTCGCCGATCTGGCACGTTCGGATGTCGCGCTCCCCATCGCGTGCGGGCAGACCATGACGGCGCCGGCAATCGTCGCCGCCATGCTGGTCGCGCTCGACATCCGGCCCGGGCATCGCGTGCTCGAGGTGGGAACGGGAACGGGCTACGTGACGGGCCTGCTCGCCCGGATCGGTGCCGAGGTGCATTCTATCGAGCGGCAGCCGATCCTCGCCGAGAGCGCGGCGCGCCGCCTCCACCTTGCCGGCTTCGGGCAGGTGAAGCTGATCTGCGGCGACGGCCTCGAGGGGCCCGATGTCGAGGGCCGTTACCATCGCATCCTGCTGAACGGCGTCGTCTCGCATCTTGACCCGGCTCTGACGTCCCGGATCGTGGCCGGCGGGCGCCTCGTGGCGGGTGCGCTCGGCGACGGTGCCCCGCATCTTCTCACGCTTGCGCGCGACGAAGACGGCCGGCTGTCGCATACGCTCGGCGCACCGATCCGACTGTCGCCGCTCGTCGCCGCCGGAATGCGGTCCGCTTAAGCAAACAAGCAGTCGGGAAACGGAAGTTTAACCTGAATCCGGCTTAATTCTGATCGTGGCGTTGGCGTTCAGTGCGGGTGAGTTCAATGCGTTACGGTCCCTTGAGCGAGTTGGCTCGTACCGTTTCCAGGTTTGCCTTGGTGGGGGCTATCGGAAGCCTCGCGGCAGCCTGCAGTTCCGATGCGATGCGGCTCTCGTCGACGCCGTTCGCCAATCCATTTTCCAGCGAGCAGAGCGCGGAACCCGGCCTGACGGGGAGCGTCGACCAGCCGGTCCCCGCAGCCCCGATGCGCCGCAGTTCGGTGAGCTCCGCCCCGCTCGCCGCCCCTGCTCCCCGGGTCGCTTCGGCGCCAGCCTATAACCGCCCGTCCGCTCCGGAAGGAACGAACCCGACCCGCTCAGTCGCCGGCATGAACCCGGCTGCCGGCGCTCCGGCCGCGTCCCGCCCGGCCGCGCCGACCCGCCTGGCCGCTCCGGCTCCCGCCGCTCCCGCCCCGGCGCAGGGCCGCGTCGTTTCCCGTGCCCAGCTCGCAGCCGCGAGGCCGGTCGCCGCGCCTTTGGCCGAGAAGGCTCATGCCCGCCCCGGCCAGGTCGCGGCCAAGCACGCTCCCGAACCGGTCAGGCTCGCCAAGGCTCCCGAGCCGAAGCTGGTCGCTGCCGACCCTAAGAACCATCCGCGCCCCGGTCGCCAGCTCGCCGAGAAGGCCCCGCCCGCGAAGGAGCCCGTGAAGGTCGCCAAGGCCGAACCGAAGGTCGAAGCCGGCAAGGTCCTCAAGTCCGAGCCACTCAAGGTCGCCAAGGCGGAGCCGGTCAAGCCTGCGCCGGTTGCGGCTGCCAAGGCGCCCGAGCCCGTGAAGGTGGCAGCCAAGGCTGCACCTGCACCGCAGAAGGTGGCCGCGGTCGAGCCCGCAAAGTCCGAACCCGCAAGGCCTGCGAAGGAGCCGGAATCGACCGCGTCGCTGCCGGCTCAGCCGGCCGCCTCGTCAGCCGAGTTCCGGTGGCCGGCTCGCGGCCGGGTCATCACCGGTTACGGCGGATCAGGCTCGAACGAAGGAATCAACATCGCCGTACCCGATGGCACGCCCGTCAAGGCCGCCGAATCAGGCACGGTCGCCTATGCTGGGAGCGAGGTGAAGGGCTACGGCAACCTCGTGCTCATCCGGCACGACAACGGATACGTTTCGGCTTACGCCCATAACGGCGACATCGAGGTGAAGCGCGGCCAGAAGGTCAACCGCGGCCAGACGATCGCGAAATCCGGCCAGTCCGGCAACGTGACGTCGCCGCAACTCCACTTCGAGATCCGGAAGGGCTCGCAGCCTGTCGACCCGATGAAGTACCTGGCGAGCAACTAGAGGGTCGGTGGCCGCAGGACCTGATCAGCCATGACGCTGTCGCAGCTCCTGTTCACCTTCGAGGGCCGGATCGGGCGTAAAGCCTACTGGTTCGCCGTGGTGATCCTGTTCGCGGCCGGGCTTCTGGCCTCGCTGATGGATCGGATCGTCTTCGCCGACCCGAACAGCGTCCTCTCGCTCGTGGTGTCGCTCGTCTCGTTCCTGGCGAGCATCGCCGTCGCCGTGAAGCGCTGGCATGATCGCGACAAATCCGGCTGGTGGGTCCTCATCGTATTCGTGCCACTGATCGGGTGGCTCTGGACGATCGTGGAGAACGGCTTTCTTCCCGGAACTCCCGGCCCGAACCGATACGGTCCAGACCCAATCGTGCGATCCTTCAGCTGACCTGCTTGCCAAGCCGACCGGCGAGGTCCTGGATGTACTGCCAAGCGGTGCGTCCCGACCTTGCCCCGCGGGTGGTCGCCCATTCCAGCGCCTCGGCTCGGATCACGGCCTTG
>CAXUKK010000065.1:0-4370 GCA_964251455.1 uncultured Enterovirga sp. | reverse complement strand
GCCTTGTCCTCGTCGAGATCGAGGTGGTTCGCATAGCCGAACACCATGTCCAGGTACTCGTCCTGGCTGCACTTGTGGAAGCCCAGCCAGAGCCCGAACCGATCCGAAAGGGAGACCTTCTCTTCCACCGCCTCTCCGGGATTGATGGCGGTCGAGCGCTCGTTCTCCATCATGTCGCGCGGCAGGAGGTGGCGGCGATTGGAGGTGGCATAGAAGACGACGTTGTCGGGCCGGCCTTCGATGCCGCCTTCAAGCGCTGCCTTCAGCGACTTGTAGGACGTGTCGTCCCCATCGAACGACAGGTCGTCGCAGAATACGATGAAGCGATGCGGGTCCGCCCGTAGGAGGCCCATCAGCTCCGGCAGCGTGTCCACGTCCTCGCGATGGATTTCGACGAGCTTGAGCGGCCGCTCCGGACGGTCGCTGGCGGTGTTGATACCGGCGTGAACCGCCTTGACGAGCGACGACTTCCCCATGCCCCGGGCGCCCCAGAGGAGGGCATTGTTAGCCGGCAGGCCGCGGGCGAACCGCTCCGTGTTCTCGACCAGCGTGTCGCGCATTCGGTCGATGCCGCGAAGGAGTCCCATGTCCACTCGGTTCACGCGATGGACCGGCAATGGAAACCGCGTCGCCGCCTGCCAGACAAAAGCGTCGGCAACCGTGAAATCAGTGCTCGGAGGCGGCGCGGGCGTCAGCCGCTCGAGCGCATCCGCAATGCGCGTCAGCATGGCTAGGGCGGCAGTCTCGGCAGCGGGCGACATTCTGATTCCGAGTTCGGGAGGTCGGGATGGCTTAGACACGCGACATTGGCCTGTCCAACGCCTGGTTGCAGCCTAGCTCTGGTTGCGGCGCACAATTTTACGGCAGCCTGGATTTGCGTCAAACGCATGCCGTCACCGGCTGCTTACCTGAATCGTTACAAGAGTGTTTCGAAGGCATGCGTGAGATGCATGTCTGAAGGCGGTATTTTGGTATTCCTGCTTCAGGCAGCCGCTTCTATATGCAGTGCAACACGATCGGGCAGGGTGCTCGACCGCGCATCCCTGGACGAAGCCCATGTTCACCTCTGTCATCCTCTCCAAAATCCGCGAATATTTCCGCTATCGCGAAACCGTCCGCGAGCTGTCGCGCCTTTCGGATCGCGAGCTCGAAGACATCGGGGTTTCCCGCTACCAGATCGACGGCGTTGCCCGTGGAGTCGCTGCCTGATCTTTCAGTGGTCCCTGATCAGGCAACGTCGAACGCCCGCCCCTGAGGCGGGCGTTTTCGTGTCCGGCGCCTGCTTCGCCTTGCCGTCGCCCCTCCCGATCCGCTAACCCGCGGCGATGACCGGACACGCAATCCACATCGTCGGCGGCGGGCTCGCAGGCTCGGAAGCCGCCTGGCAGGCAGCAGAGGGCGGCGCCGAGGTTGTCCTGCACGAGATGCGTCCCGTGCGGGGAACCGAGGCGCACCAGACCGACAGCCTGGCGGAACTCGTCTGCTCGAATTCGTTTCGCTCGGACGACGCGCACACAAATGCGGTCGGCCTCATTCATCAGGAGATGCGCCGCCTCGGTTCGCTGATCATGCGCGAGGCGGATCGTCACAAAGTACCGGCCGGCAGCGCGCTTGCGGTCGATCGCGACGGATTCGCGGCGGCCGTGACCGCCGCCATCGAGGCGCATCCGCGCATCAGCATCGTGCGCCAGGAAGTGGCCGGCCTTCCGCCCGAGAGCTGGGGCCGCACCATCATCGCGACTGGGCCGCTCACCTCGCCGGCGCTCGCCGAAGCGATCCGCGACCTCACGGGCGAGGGCGAGCTCGCCTTCTTCGATGCGATCGCGCCGATCGTCTACGCCGAGTCGATCGACATGGGCGTCGCGTGGTTCCAGTCCCGCTACGACAAGGCCGGTCCCGGAGGTACGGGCGCCGACTACATCAACTGCCCGCTCTCCCGCGAGCAGTACGATGCGTTCATCGATGCGCTCATCGCCGGCGAGAAGACCTCGTTCAAGGAGTGGGAAGCCTCGACCCCGTATTTCGACGGCTGCCTGCCGATCGAGGTCATGGCGGAGCGCGGGCGCGAGACGCTGCGCTGGGGACCGATGAAGCCCGTCGGTCTCACCAATCCGCACCGGCCGGACGACAAGCCCCATGCCGTCGTGCAACTCCGGCAGGACAACGCGCTCGGGACGTTGTTCAACCTCGTCGGCTTCCAGACGAAGCTGAAGCACGGGGAGCAAGCGGGCATCTTCCGGACGATCCCGGGCCTGGAGAAGGCCGAATTCGCCCGGCTCGGCGGCCTGCACCGCAACACCTACCTCAACTCGCCGAAGCTCCTGGACGCGACGCTCCGGCTGAAGGTGCGTCCTGACCTGCGCTTCGCCGGGCAGATCACGGGCTGCGAGGGTTATGTCGAGAGCGCGGCCATCGGCATGATGGCAGGACGCTTCGCGGCAGCCGAAGCCGCCGGCCAGATCGTCGAAAAACTGCCGCTCACGACGGCGATCGGGGCGCTCATCAACCACATCACCGGCGGGCATATCGAGGCCGATCCGGAAGAGGGCGAGGTCTCGGCCGCGAAGCCGCGCTCCTTCCAGCCGATGAACGTCAATTTCGGGCTGTTCCCGCCCCTCGATCGCGCGCCGAAATCGCCGGACGGCAAGCGTCTGCGCGGCTCGGAGAAGGCGCTCGCGAAGAAGCGCGCGCTAACGGACCGGGCACGGGCCGATCTTGGCACATGGCTCGGTGAGGAGCCGTTGCCGCAAGCGGCCGAGTAGTCTCTTAGCCGCGCGAAGCCCGCCAGAGCCGCGCGATCTTCATCCAGGCGGGCGTGTCGATCACGCTCGCGAACGGCTCGTAGCCGGGCCGCTCCATGCGGGCGAGATAGCCCGGCGCCAGCGCGACCGGCAGGAAGGCCGGACGGATTGGGTCCTGAATGCTGTGCCGTTGCTCCTCGAAGCGCGCCAGATGGTGACGCGCAAGCTGCCGCATGTCGGCGAGGGCTGCGACGAATCCCGGCCCACCGCGCCCCATGACGATGTCCTCGCGGGTGACGCCATGCCGCTCGAGCATGTCTCGCGGGATGAAGACCTGACCGCGGCGTGCGTGCCAGGGGAGGGCGCGCAGCAGGCCGGTGATGCCGTAGGCGAGCCCGCCATGGCCCGCAGCGTCGGTCTGGCCCGGGTCGCGACCATCCGCCAGGACGAGGGAGGTCAGCCGGATCAGGGCGGAGGAGGTCTCGCCGAGATAGCCTTCGAGGTCGCCGGTGGCCGGCATGGGATCGTCGTAGAGGTCGAACGTTCGGGCCTCGATCAGGTCGAGGAACGCCTGCCTCGGCAGCCCGTATTGCTCGATCGTTGCGAGGAGCGCGGCCGCGACGGGATGGTCCGCGACGTTGCCGCGCGCATCCCCGGACAGCACGTCGCGCCACCATTGCAGCCGGATCTCACCTGGAAGCGGCGCCGAGATGGTGTCGCGCACCTTCGCGATCTCGCCCGAGAAGGCATAAAGTGCTGAGAGGTGAGGGCGCTTGTCGGCGGGTGCGAACAGCGCGGCGTAGGAGCGATCGGGATCTCCGGCCCTGACCTCGGCGGTGCAATGGTCATAGGCCGCGGAGAGCTTGCTCTCCTCGTCCATCAAGCGACTGCGATCAGGGCTGCGCCGACGCGGCGCTTCTCGCCGACGAGGATGTTGTAGGTCCGGGCCGCCGCGCCGGTCTGCATCGTGTCGACCGAGATGCCGGCCTCCCGAAAGGGGCGGCGAAGCTCGGCCGGGAGCGGCACGATCTCGAGCCCGGTCCCGATCAGCAGGAAGTCGATTTTGGGCATCTCGGCGAGCGCGGCTTCGAGGTGCGACGCCGTCAACTCACCTGCCGACGCGACCGGCCAGGCGACGATCCCGGATGGCAGCGCCAGGATGGAGCCCTTGTGCGACATACCCGCGAAGCGGAAACCGCCCTGGCCGTAGAAGTCGATCTCATGCCGTCCGGGGACGAAGCCCTGTCCGAGGCGGGGATCCTCGGCCACTCCTCTACTCGGCCGGCTGAGCGACCGCGGCGCCGCGCGCGTCGGAGCGGCGCCCGGCCCGCAGGCCGATATAGATCAGGGACGGCGACGAGATGAAGATCGCCGAATACGTGCAGATGAACACGCCGGCGAGCATCACCTGCGCGAAGCCCTCGATGGCACGCCCACCGAACAGCACGAGCGCAAGGAGCGCCAGGATGGTCGTCATCGACGTGATGGCGGTGCGCGACATCGTCGTGTTGATCGACAGGTTCAGAAGCTCGACCGTCGGCATCTGCTTGTAGCGCCGCAGCAGCTCGCGCGTTCGGTCGAACACGACGACCGTCTCGTTCAGCGAATAGCCGACGATCGTCAGGATCG
>CAXUKK010000064.1:0-9817 GCA_964251455.1 uncultured Enterovirga sp. | reverse complement strand
CCGTTCGCCCGGGCTTGCGCGATCACCTCGCGCTCGATCGCCGGCAGGTCGATTCCGGTCACCCGCCCGTCGCGGACGATCTCGCGGCCCGCGACATAGACGCTGCGGACATGGCGGGCGCAGGCTCGCGTGAGCAGGACATCGGTGGGGTCGACCATGCCGTCGATCACGTCGTACGCCATCGCATCGTAGTCGAGGACGACGAGGTCTCCCGGTGCGCCGGGCGCAACCTCGCCGTAGCCATCCTGCCCCGTGACGGCGAGGAAGCCGTTCCGGTGCCAGCCGCGGAACAGCAACTCGCTCGTCAGCGGTGCGTCCGTGTCGTGCGGGGAGAACAGCCAGTTCGCGACCCGCATCTCGCGGAGCGCATCCTCGTCGTCGTCGATCGAGAAGGAGTCGACCCCGAAGGAAAAGTTCATGCCCTGCCGGATGTACTCGGCGACAGGCGCGATGCCCGAGCGCAGGCGCAGGTTGGAACTCGCGTTGACGGCGATCTGTGCCTGTCGCTCGGCCATGATCGCGACGTCGTCGGGACGCAGCCACACGCCATGCGCGCCTGTGAAGCGCGGGCAGATGATCCCGAGATCGGCCAGGTGGCTGATGAAGCCGCCGGGATAGGCTGCATCTGCCCATTCCCGCTGGATCGACGTCTCGAGGAGGTGCGTGGTGATCCGGCGGCCGTCTCGCGCTGAGGAATCCGCGATCGCCGCCAGAAGGGCGGGCGAGCACGCCTGGGGCGAATTCGGCCCGTACTGGACCGAGATCGTCGGACCCTCGATGCGGCGGGCGATGTCGGCGACCAGGTCCATGTAGGTCGCGGGCGACGGGAAGGGGTAGAGCCAGTTCCGACGGATCAGGTCCCGGTCCTCCGGATCGTGGAGGGCAAGGAGCTCCGCGTCCGGCCCGTACCCGAGCGTCTGCTGGTCGCGGAGCGGCACAACGAAGCCGAGCCTGACGCCGACATCCCGGGCTGCGCGGGCGATCGCCTCGGCGTCCTCGGCGAGCCGCTCGACCCGGATCGAGGAATAGACGTGCATCACCGTCCCGACCCCGGCCTGCGCGAGGCGGCCGAAGGCGAGCGCAGCGTTGAGATACGGGTCGATCGCCGGCTGCGCGTAGAGGGCTGCACGCCAGAGCTCGAAATTCTGGTCCCGCGCACCGAAGGCGAGATGATGCAGGCCGCGCACATGGTCGTGCGCATCGCAGAGCGCCGGCATGGCGATGAGGCCGTTCGCGGCCGCGCCACCTGTCACGACGCTCGCGATCTTGCCCTCGGCAAGCGCCACCCTGGCCCCGCGGATCGGTGCATCGCGACCGGGCGCGCTCAGGAGATAGTCGAATTCCAGCTCGGACATTGTCACCTGCGGGTCCTCAGCCGAAATAGGCCTCGTGAATGGCGGCACGGCCCGCCGCGTCGTCCATGCGGCCGGCCCAGACGGCACGGCCGGTCGAGAGGACGACGCATCGTTTCGCCACCGCCCCCGCGATCTCGAGGTTCTGCTCCACCAGCACGATGCCGACGCCCGCCTCGCAAATGCGCTGGATGATGCCGACGAGCGAGCGCACGATCCCGACCGCCAGTCCGGCCGAAGGCTCGTCCAGCAGCATGATCTTGGGGTTCGTGACGAGCGCGCGCCCGATCGCGAGCATCTGCTGCTCGCCCCCTGACAGCGAGCCTGCGAGTTGCTGGCGTCGCTCCCCGAGGATCGGGAAGAGGTCGTAGACATGATCGAGCGGCAGGGGCGGCCTGCCGCGCGGCGCGGACGAGGCCGCCATCAGCGTCTCCTCGACCGAGAAGCTGGGGAAGAGTTCGCGCCATTGCGGGACGAGCGCCAGCCCGCGCCGCACGATTTGGCTTGCCGGTTTTCCCGTGATGTCGGCACCGTCGAAGACGATGCGCCCTCCGGCTGTGGGGAGGAGACCGGCGATCGCCTCTACGCTCGAGGTCTTGCCGGCGCCGTTCGCGCCAAGAAGCGCCAGCGTCTCGCCCGGGCCGAGCGTGAAGTCGACATTATGGACGGCTTCGACGGCGCCGTAGGCGACCTTCAGGCCCGAAACCTCCAGCATCACGCAGCGTCCTCGATCTCGCCGAAATAGATGCGCCGGACATCCTTCCTGGCCACGACCTCGTCCGGGAGCCCGTCCGCGATGATGCGGCCCGCTGCCATCACGGAGATCCGGTCGCAGAGGGCGGTCAGGAAGCCGATATTGTGCTCCACGATCAGCATGGTGGCACCGAGTTCGACGTTCAGGCGCCGCAGCAGGGCGACGATCTGCTCGACCTCGCCGTGGCTGACGCCCGATACCGGCTCGTCGAGGAGGATCAGCCGCGGCCGTGAGACGATCGCGCGCGCGATCTCCAGCCGGCGTTGATTGCCAAGCGAGAGTTGGTCGGCGCGGGTTTCGGCCAGCCGGGCGAGTCCGACCGCATCGAGCGCCCAGAATGCCGCTGCGTGCTCCTCCCGCGCCGCCTCCGTCCAGAGCGCGCGCTCGATGCTGCGGCGGAAGGCCTGGCGCACGCTGTTCCGGCCGAGCCCCGCGATGACGTTCTCGCGGCAGGTCAAGCCCGGAAAGATCGCGACGTGCTGGAACGTGCGCGTGATCCCGAGAGCGATCCGGTCCTCCACCCGCCCGGGCTTCGCCTCTTGCCCGAACAGCTCGACCCGGCCCTGATCCGGAGGAATGAACCCGGTGAGGGCATTGAAGAAAGTCGTCTTGCCGGCACCGTTCGGTCCCATGATGCCGTGCAGCGTGCCGGCCCGGATCGAGAGCGAGACGTCGTCCACGGCGGCGAGCGCGCCGTAGCGCTTCACGATGTTCTCGGCGACGAGCGCAAAACCCTCGGCGCTCTCGCGCGGAGCCGGAGCTGCAGGCGCCCGCAGCGCAGTCGGCTCGCCCGCCCTCGCGGGCTCCGCCGGGAGCGGCGCCCTGGACTTCGGGCGGAGCCGGTCGGCGATTTCCATCAAGCCGCCGCGGAAGAACATCACGGTCAAGATCACGATCGCGGCGAGGATCAGCTCGATGTAGTCCGCGATCGGGCGCAGGATCTCGGGCAGGAGCCGCATGAGCCCGCCGCCCAGGATGCCGCCCCAGATCGACGTCATGCCGCCGATCACCGGATAGGCGAGCGTGACGATAGAAGTATGCAGTCCGAACGTATCCGGGTCGATGATCCGGAAGCGAGGCGCCGCCAGCGCCGCCGCCATGGCGATGGCGGCGGACGACACCGCAAAGACGGCGATGAGGTAGCGCTCGATCCGGATCCCGAAGGCGCGTGCCGCCACCTCGTTGGTCGCGAGCGCGCGCAGGTTGCGGCCGTAGGGACCGCTCAGCAGAACGGAGATCGGCAGGAGCACGAGCGCGCAGAAGGCGGACGCGACGCCGAGATAGACGAGATCGGACGAGATGGTCTGACCGAAGATCACCGGCGTGGGCACGCTGAGGCCCTCGGCCCCGCCCGTGATGCCCTTCATCTCCCGGATGAGGATGATGACGACCGCCTGGAACACGAGCGTGACCATGGCGAGGTTGTGGCTGCGGAAGCGGACGGCCGGGATTGCCAGCAGCGTTCCGCCAAGCCCGCCGACGAGCCCGGCCAGGAGCACCGCGACCGGGAACGCGATTCCGGCATGGAGCACGAGGAGCGTGGAGGAATAGGCGCCGATGCCCATCATGGCGCCTGTCGCGAGCGTGATGCAGCGCGCGAACCCGACCACCATGGTGAGGGCCGCGCCGATCACCGTCGAGGCGACGACGAGCGTGAGCACGAACCGCCAGTAATCGCCGGCGGCGTAGCCCCATAGGAACAGGGCGAGCGGCGCGAGCAGGGGCGAGAGGATCCCGACGAAGCGGCGGGTGTCAGACATGGCGCCGCTTCGCTTCCGGGAACAGCCCTTCGGGCCGCCAGAGCAGAACCAGGAACAGCAGAACGAAGCTGATCGCGCTCTTGGCGGCGCTGGAAATGTAGGCGGCCGAGAGGGTCTCGACGATGCCGAGAAGAAGTCCGCCGATGAGCGCGCCCGCAAGCGAGTCGAAGCCGCCGATCACGGCAGCCACGAAGGCGGACGCGATGATGGACACGGCGAGTTCCGGCGAGACGCCTCGGCTCGGCGCTGCGAACACGCCGGCAAGCCCGGCAAGTGCGCCGCCCATGAACCAGGCCGACGCGTAGACTGCCTGGACCGAGTAGCCGCAGAGCTGGGCACCGCGGATGTTGGCCGCCATCGCCCGCATCGCGCGGCCGAGCGTCGAGTAGCGGAACAGGAACAGGCCGGCGAGGCCGACCGCGAGTGCGCCGCCCGTGACCCAGATCTGCTCGAGCGTCACGATCGCCGCATCGTCGCCGATATCGATGAAGATGGGCGCGCCGCTGATCGCAGCCGGCACGGCAAGGAGCTCGGTGTTGTACGCCAGCCGGAACGCCTCTGAGAGGGCTGTGCCGAGGAAGATCGTACCCAGGACCACGGTGAAGAGGTCCGCCCTCCGCAGAGGCCTCAGGATCGAGAGCTCGAGGCCGGCCGCGAGGGCGCCGATCACGATCGGAACGAGCAGGTAGGCCGTCCAGTAGGGCCACTTCCAGTCGACCACGATGACGTAGGTCGCGAAAGCGCCGAGCATGACGAGCCCACCATGCGCGAAGTTCACCGTCCGGGTCGCCTTGTGGATGACGACGATACCGAGCGCGGCGAGCGCGTAGACGGCCCCGAATTTGAGGCCGCCCAGGATCACCATGATGAATTCGGCCACGCCGCAATCCTCAGCCGATCGACGGCGCCCGTTACTGCCCGACCGTCTGCCAGAGGCCGCCCTTGATGGTCGCCCGCCCGAGAGCCCGGTTGCCCTGGTGGTCGGTCTCCGAGAAGCTCTCGGGGAAGATCACGTCGTACCCGCCGAGGTCGGACGGCTTCGCGTCCTTCAGGTTGCTCCAGGCCGCAACCAAGCCATCCCAGGTCAGGTTCTCGCCCGCATTCTTGAGGGCTTTCGCCAGCACGAAGGCGGAGCCGTAGGATACCATGTCGTAGGTATTCGGGCGGCCCTGCGGCGGCTGGCCGTACTTGGCGATCCAGGCCTGACGGAACTTCACGGCTTCGGGATGCTCCTGCGCGGGGAACGCGGGCATGTTCGAATAACCCCACACGTTCTTGGGATCCTTGTCGCCGATGACAGGCACGATGGCATCGTTCACGGCCGATCCGTCGAGAACCCAGACAGCATTGGTAAGCCCTTTCTCGGGCGCCTGCTTGTAGGCGAAGCCGGCCTCCGAGAACGATCCGAGGACGATCACGGAATCGACGCGCTGGCGCGCCATGCTGATGAGCTGAGCGGTGAAGTCGCGGGAATCCTGGTCGAACTCCTCCAGAACGGGTTTGATGCCCCGCTTCTCCAGGATCGGCAGGATCGCAGCCTTGTTCGATTGCGGGAACGCGTAGGTGCCGACCAGCAGGCCGATCTTCTTGGCGTCAGGCTTCGCCTGATACACGCGGTCGACGAGCGCCTGCGCCGATGTCGGGGCGTCCGGCATCGCGCCATGAAAGACGTTCTTGGCGAAAGGCGTCCGGATGATCGGGGTCGCGCCGAACAGGTTGTAGGTGGGCACGCCCGTCTCGCGGACATAGTTTGCAGCCGCGGCCGCCCCTGTGGAGCCGGAGGCGAGGATCAAGGCGAAGACCTTGTCGCTCTCGACCAGCTTCTTGGCCGCAGCCACGCTCTCGGCGGGCGTGAAGGCGTGTTCGTAGACGAGCTTGATCTTGCGCCCGTTGATCCCGCCGGCCGCATTGATCTGCTCGATGCCCAGTTGCAGCCCATCGCGGCCCGGGCCGCCCATGAAGGACGTCGCGCCGGTGAGCGCCCCAAGGGCGCCGACCGTGATCTCAGTCTTGGTCACGCCCGGCGCTTGGGCGTGAGCCGGAGATAGACCGCAACCCAGCGCTCCGACGAGCAGGGTGGCGCCGCATAGACGTTCGAACAGGCGCATGACTTCTCCTCGTGTACGCCTGTGGTGTCAGGCAAGTCCGGGGCCATCATGCCTACCGTCCCAGCTCTGGGCGTCAAAACGGCATGCAGACTTGGCCTCCAGCCCCGGCCAGGCTGAGATTACGCATCTGCCAGACCACGTAAAGCCTCAAATCGGATGCAAGTCTGGTGAATTTGGATGCATAAATGTCCGGTTGTTGCGCGGCCCCGCCCGGATTGAGTAGCCTCTGGCACTCGCGCTTGCAGAGGCCAAGGTCGGAAGAAATGCGCGTGCTCGTCGTCTTCGCCCACCCGCTGGAGAACAGCTTTCATGGCGCCCTGCACCGGGACATCGTCGGAGCGCTGACGAAGGCCGGGCACGAGGTGGATGATTGTGATCTCTACGCCGAGCGCTTCGAGCCGGTGCTGAGCGCTGGGGAGCGCGAGCGGTACTTTGATCTGGCGTGCAACCGGGAGGGCGTCGGCTCCTATGTCGAGCGGCTCTTCAAAGCCGAGGCACTCGTGCTTTGCTTTCCCGTCTGGTGCTTCGGCCCGCCGGCCATCCTGAAGGGCTTCATGGACCGGGTCATGATTCCCGGTGTGTCCTTCGCGCTCGGCCCGGACGGGCGCTTGCATCCGAACCTGCGCCATATCCGCAAGCTCGTCGCGGTCACGTCATACGGACGCTCGCGGCTGGATGCTTGGTGGATCGGCGATCCTCCTCGCAAGCTCGTCACGCGCTACATACGCTGGTTCCTCGCCCGGCGGGCCGAGGTTCGGTATCTCGGCCTGTACAATCTCCACCGCGACGAAGCCCGGCTGGACGCGTTTCGGACGCGGGTATCGTGCCTGATGGAACGGTTCTGAGCGGCGGTCCTGCGGCTCCGCCGATGAGCTATAGCGTGCCGGCGACAAGGCGGCCGTTGACGAGCACTGTGCGGGCGAGCGCGCCGCTCGCGACCAGATCCTCGGGGCTGCCTGCATCCGTGATCAGGAGGTTGGCCGGAGCACCCTCCCGGATCCCGTAATCCCCGGCGATGCCGATCAGGGCTGCGGCCGCGTCCGAAACCATGCCGAACGCCGTGAAGAGATCGGTGAGGCCGAGATGTCCGGCGAGCAATGTCCATCTGGCTGTCTCGAGAAGGTCGCCCGACCCGGTCGGCACGAAAGGGTCCTGGATGTTGTCCGAGGCGGCCGCGACCATGACGCCCGCCTGCAGGAGTTCCCGGACGCGCGTGAGCCCGCGCGGCGCCAGCAGGGTGGGGTCGCGGCCCTGGAGAAACAGGTTTGCGGCGGGAAGTGTGACGACCCCGATCCCCGCCCCGGCAAACTCCTCCGCAATCCGTAGCGCCGCGAGCTCCGGAAGTGCGCTCAAGGCCGAGCAATGGCCTGCGACCACGCGTCCCTGCATTCCGTACGCCCGGGTGAGTGCGATGAGGGCGTCGAACAGGGTGCGGTCCGGCTCCAGATGTTCGGCAATATGCAGATCGAGCGGGAGGCCGGAGCGCTCGGCGAGGTCGAACAGCATCTCGAGAAACGCCAGCGGCTGGTCGGAATAGGCAGGCACGCCCCCGATGGCGTCCACGCCGAGGCGGATGGCCTCCTCGACCCATGCCTTCGCGGGGCCGAGCATCCGGGTCGCGTCGGAGGTGACGTGCGCCGACACCTGAATCGCGATCCGGTCCGCGCAGCCCTCGCGGGTGGCCAGCATCGCCTCGATGCCCCGCAACTCCGTTTCCGGGTCTATGTTCGTATGGCTCCGTATCGCGACTGTGCCGCGCGCCAGGCATTCGTCCGCCGTGCGCTGCGCACGGGCCATGATGTCGGCGCGCGTGACGGTCCTGGCGAAGTCGCGATACCCTCGGGCGGCACCCGAGAGCGTGCCTGTCGGGTTCTGCACAGCGCGACGCGTGCGCGACTTGTCGAGATGCTGGTGGGCGTCGACAAGTCCGGGCACGACGAGGCGCCCTTGAAGTTCGACCACCTGCGCGCCCTCGCTCGCGGACAGCCCTCGCCCTATCGCCGAAATACGGCCGCGCTCATCGATCGCCAGATCAAGGGCTTCCGGGTTGGAGGCGCCCTTGCGGAGAAGCATGCCCCCGCGCAGGAGGACGGGTGCAAGGGCCATTTTTCGAATCCAGTCTACGTGTGTGACCCTGCAAGGAACGCCCAAGCAGCCGCCTCTTCATCGCGCCCGAAGGTCCTCGCTTCAACCGGCAGCACTATGCCTGCCGTCTTGATCATAGCCTCCGCGAGTTTTGGTGCCCCGACGACGACATACCGTCGAATGTGGCCGATGGATCGTGTCATGACCTTGGCCGCATAGGTGTCGAAGGCGGCTCCGAGATCAAGACCCTCGAAGTTCGCCATGATGACCAGCATGTCGAACTGATCTTCGACCTGCATGAGGCCGTCGGTGATCGAGGACATCCACTCGATGTCGCGCTCGGTGATCCGGCCTGTCACTTCGAAGACGAGCAGGTCGGGCCGTGGCGAGTCGCGTCTGGCAACCGACCCGTCCGGTGCAGATTTCATGGTATTACCTCTGGGCGGGGGAGGTCAGATAAACGTCGGGGTCGACGTCAGATCGCTTTCTGGAGTTCGGAGAGCAGCACGAGATGCTCTTTGATCTGCGCAAGCGAGAGCTTTGCTATGCCGAGATGTTCTCGATTCCTCCCTGCTTTGATGTATTCTTCCTGTATGGCCAGCAGGATTTGATGCCCTTCAATCTGGCTGGTGACGAAGGCTTTGTCGAATTCCGCGCCGGACATTCCGTTCAGCCGCTCGAATGAGGCGGACGTCTTGCTTTCCGGTCTCGCTGCACCGAGGCTTGGATCGATAAGCTCAAGAACCTGAGCTATCGCCGTCTGTTCTTCGCGCTCGAACTGCGCAAACTGCTTCACCTTGGGGTTGACCGCTTTCGTAAGAGCCGCGTTGCTTGTTTGAAGCGTTCCGGCGCCTGCGATGGCGGTTTTCTTGCCATGCTCGACTTCGAGAGTTCCCATCGGGGCGCCTCGCGCAGGAGCAGCCCCGCCGCCCATCGGGGACGGCGTTCCCGAACCTTGCGCGAAGGCAGAGCTTATGACGCCCGACGCCAAGCCTATGAAAACGAAGCGCCTGTCCATGAACACCTCCTCGCGCGACTTAGATGCCGCATCAGCATCTTGAACACGGTTGCCAGCCCGGGGTTCGGGGGGAGACGTGTTCGGGGCGGTGGGGTGCGGTGCCGGACACCCACGTCGCATCGACATCGCCGACACGGACGTGGTCATGTCGCAGCTGTCAGATGCGGACCTTGTTGCCTTCCCGGCACACCGTGATGACGTGGTGCGCCCCTGCGTCCTGCCTCGGCGATGGCCGAGAGTGCGACGCAGCGGCTGTGCGCGACACTCAGCCGGCCAGCCAGCCTCCGTCGACCATGAGGCATGACCCTGTCGTGAAAGAGGAATCGTCGGTCGCCAGGAAGAGCACCGCGCGTGCCACTTCCTCCGGTCGCCCGAGCCGCCCGAGCGCATGGCGCGCGACCGATCGGGCACGGGCCGCCTCCGGGTCCGGTGCGCGCCCGAACGAGCGGGCGAGGAGCGGCGTCTCGATCGCCCCGGGAACCACGACGTTCACCCGGATTCCCTGATCGGCATGGTCGAGGGCCATCGAGCGGGCGAGGCTGACGACGGCCCCCTTCGAGGCGAGATAGGCCGCATTGGCCCGCCCGCCTGCGATCGCGAGTTGCGAACCGACGAGGATGATCGAGCCGCCGCCATTCGCGGCCATGGTCCGGATCGCGACTTGGCTCCACAGGAAACTGCCCGTGAGGTTGGTGCGCAGCACAGCTTCCCAATCGGCCAGTGGCGTATCGGGCACGTTC
>CAXUKK010000063.1:1793-9891 GCA_964251455.1 uncultured Enterovirga sp. | reverse complement strand
CGACCCTGATATCGCTAGAGGGCAAGGCCGCCGAAACGAGGGAGCGTGCGCTTGCGGCAGAGCGCAAGCACGCCTCGAACGTGGAATTCCTCACGGCACTCGATCGCTCGATCAACGACCAGTCATCCCGCATTGCGGCGATCTTCGACCAGCAGGTTGCCGAGCTGCGCTCCCGGGTGGCGGCCTCCATCTCGTCCGGTCAGGAGAAGAAGTCCGTCATGGAGCGGCAAACCACCCTGATCGCCCGCAACGTTGCCAGTCCGGAGATGATGAAGCCGGCCGAGCAGCAATATGCGGGGGCATTGCACGAGAGGGATGCGGCGGGCGCGCGCCTCAACCAGAAACTCTCGCAGGCGGAGGCGCTGCGCAACGGCGTCTATGTCGGCGAGGACCTCGCGGGGCTGGCCACGCTCTCGCAGAAGCGCCGCGACATCTCCTTCGACGCACAGCGCCTCGCGATCGAAAAGACGGAGCTCGACGCCAGCCTTCGCGACCAGCAGAAGCTGTTGCAGGCCGAGCGCGAGCGTCTGGCCAGCCTCGAATCCGCGACCGTGGACGCTCCGGTCGGCGGCAAGATCCTTCAGGTCGGCGCCGCTGCGGGCAGGCACGTGAATGCCGGGGACGCTCTCGCGAGCGTGGTGGATTGCAACCGTGCCGCGGTGGTCGCGATCTTCTCGTACCGACAGGCGCAGAACATGAGTGTCGGCACCCGGGTCGAGATCAGCGGCGCGGGCGATACCGGTCCCCTCTTCGGAACCGTCAGCGAGATCCTGCCCAAGGCGAGCGACAAGATGGACGAGCTTTACGCAGTCCCGTTCCCGCAGACCGAGCGGCGGGAGCTCTTTGTGCTCATCAAGCCGGAGCGCAGCGATCGCCAGAGCTACACCGGCGTCGCATGCGACGTCGGGAAATGGGTGACGGTGACACGCGCGAACGGCTGGGTTCCCTCCATGTCGGTCGTATGGCGGTCGATCAGCCAGCATTTCGCGGAAGCGTTCTCGGCACCTCTGTTCACGAGCGCCAACGCCGACGTCGTGCACCGGGACGCGATGAAGGCGGAGTCTTCGTACTGAGCCGGAGTCACCGCTCTCGCGCGGCGGTGCGGATTCAGCTGGCAGGCTGTCTCGGGTTGAGCCTCGCTCTATCTGCTGTGTCGACTTCGGCATCCGAGCCGGGCCCGATCGGCGCGGGCCTGTGCGCGAGCTTGTCGGAAGCGGTGCGGGCGACGGCTCCCGCCGAGAGCCCCGTGTTCGTCGCCAGCTACCGGCCTGGACTGGATGAGGCCGACGTCCCGCTGCCGCTGCGGAATTCCGCCTTCACCTACGACAACGCACTCGCGGCGATCGCGCTTGTCGCGTGCGGCAAGCCCGCCGACGCGACCCGCATCGGCGACGCGCTCGTGGCGGCGACAACCAACGATCGCACGTTCCGCGATGGCCGCCTGCGCAACGCCTATCGGGCCGGGCCGGTCGTCAAGGGCGAGAAGGTGCTGCTGCCTGGCTGGTGGGAAGAAAAACCTGGCTTCTGGGCGGAGGATTCCTACCAGGACGGCAGCGCCACCGGGAACGTCGCGTGGGGCGCGCTCGCCCTTCTGACGCTGCACGACGCCACCGGGCACAAGCCCTACCTCGAGGCCGCCGGCAGCCTGATGCGCTGGATCGCGGCGAACACAGCTGCGCCGGACGGGATCGGCTTCACGGGCGGGATGGACGGGTTCGATCCCAAGCAAAGCCGGCTGGCCTGGGCCTCCACCGAACACAATGTTGACGTCGCGGCCGTTGCGGAATGGCATGACAGGATCACAGGCCAGACGACGTTCGCCGCAGCTGCGAGGTCCGCCCGTTCCTTTGTGGCCCGTTCCTTTCTGAAGACCGAGAGCTGCTTCGTGCTCGGCACCACGCCGGAGGGAGCGCTTGCCGGTCCCTCGCACCTCGCCCTCGATACGCAGCTCTGGCCGCTGCTCCTCGCCAACGCGCCCCCGGAATGGCGAGCGGCGGTCACCTGCGCCGAGCGGAAGCTGTCGGTGGCGGGCGGCTTCGACTTCGACAACGACCGCGACGGAGTCTGGATCGAGGGAACGGCGCAGGCCGCCCTCCTCTACCGTCACCTTGGGAACCGGAAGCGTTCGGCCGAGCTCCTGGACGGGCTGCGGCAGGACCTGTCGCCCTCGGGCTGGCTCTTCGCGAGCCGCGGAGAGCGGCTCACGACCGGCCTGAAGATCGGGCCGCAGAGCGTCGAGCCGGACTTCTTCTACTTCCGCCGTCCGCATCTCGGGGCGACGGCCTGGGCCGCAATCGCCGCGCAGGGCTGGAACCCGTTCACAGGCAGGCGCGAGTAGCCGCATGTTCGCGTCTCCGTCCGATGCCGCGGCGGTCCTCCTCATGGACCTCGGCATCCTCCTCGGCCTGTTCGCCATGTCGCGGCTGCTCGTTCCGGAGCGGGCGGCGGATCGCGCGCTGTTCGGCGGGTTCACGGCCGTGCTCATCCTGACCTATGCCGTCTGGCGCTGGCACGACACGCTCCCCCGCCTCGAGCCCAGCATCGAGTCGCTCTGGCCGTACCTCTTCTTCCTGTTCGAGGCGGTGGCGATCACCTACACGCTGCTCTCGATCGTGATCCTCTTCCGGCGCTCCGACCGAAGCGCCGAAGCGGCATTCGCCCAGCATCAGCTTCAAGCCGCGGGCTTTTGGCCTGCCGTCGACATCTTCATCTGCACCTACAACGAACCCCTGGAGGTGCTGGAGAAGTCGATCCTGCCCGCGCTCGCCATCGATTATGGCCCCAAGGCCGTCTGGGTTCTCGACGACACCCGCCGGCCCTGGCTGAAGGAATATTGCGACAAGGTCGGCGCACGCTACGTCAGCCGGCCCGACAACAAGGGCGCAAAGGCCGGCAACCTCAACAACGGGCTCGCCATCTCCGCCGGGGCGACCCGCGCGCCGCTCATCCTCGTTCTCGATGCGGATTTCGCGCCGCAGCCGAACATCCTGAAGCGGATGGTCGGGCTCTTCGCCGACCCGAAGGTCGCTGTCGTGCAGTCGCCGCAGTTCTTCTACAACGCGGACCCGATCCAGCATAACCTGCACGCGACGGATAGCTGGGTCGACGACCAGCGCATCTTCTTCGACGTGTTCCAGCCGGCGAAGGATGCGTGGGATTGCGCGTTCTGCGTCGGCACCTCGTTCATCGTGCGCCGGGCTCGGCTCGACGCGATGGGCGGCTTCCCGCACGCGGCGATCTGCGAAGACCTCAATCTCACCTATTCGCTGCTGCGGCGCGGGTACAAGACCCGGTGGCTGAACGAGCGGCTGAGCGTCGGGCTCTCGGCCGAAGGCCTGCCCGAATACGTTTCGCAACGCACCCGCTGGTGTCTCGGCACGATCCAGGTCGCCCTCCTCAAGGACGGGCCGATGCGCGGGCCCGGCTACACGGTGACCGAGCGCATCCACTTCGCGCACGGCGTGCTGAACTGGCTCTGCAAGCCGTTCATCGTGCTCATGCTGATCGCGCCCGCGATCTACTGGTTCGCCGGATTGCCGGCCTTCCACGCGGATTACCTGTCCTTCCTTCGCTACGGGCTGCCGACCCTGATGGCGCTCTGGGGCTATAACGGCTGGGTGTCCCGTTCGAAGACGCTGCCGCTCTTCATGGAAGTCACCCACACGGTGACGGCGCTCGCCGTGACGGTCACGCTCATGACCGCGCTCGTGCGGCCCTTCGGCCGCCCGTTCAAGGTGACGGACAAGGGCGGCGACCGCTCGAAGACGAGTGCGCTGGCGCATGGCCGGCCTGTTCGGGGGCATGTCCCTTCTGTCCGCCGGGAGCATCATCTGGGCGTTCGTCGGTCCGTATTCCGCCGCCGAGATCTCCCCGCTCGATTATTTCAACCTGATCTGGGCCGGCGTCTCGATGCTCCTGACCTTCGTCAGCTTCCTCGTGTGCTTCGAGCTGCCGCGCGAGAGCGTCCTGTTCGACACCGATCTCCCGACCTGGATCGAGCGACGGGTCGGGCGGACCGACTGCCTGCTCACCGGCCTGTCGATGGAGCGTGCCCGGGCGCGCCTTCGGCCCGGAGCGGAAGGCATCGAGATCGGCGCACTTGTCCGGCTGGTGGTGCCG
Organism: uncultured Enterovirga sp.; assembly: GCA_964251455.1. Lineage (GTDB taxonomy): Bacteria > Pseudomonadota > Alphaproteobacteria > Rhizobiales > Beijerinckiaceae > Enterovirga. Next base: position 5,772 of record CAXUKK010000063.1, on the reverse strand, counting down.
TCCGCCGGTGCAGTCGAGGCCCGTGCCGTCAGGCAAAGCGGGCAAGAGGTCATGTTCGAGCTGAACCCCGGTCCCGAGCAACGCTCCAGGCTGCTCGTGTTCCTGTTCTCCCGCCCCATGCACCACGTAGCCGCGACCGCGAGGATGTCCGGCGCGATGCGAGGATTGCTCCGCCGCGCCTTCGTCACCGGATAGTCCGGCGCTGGCCTCAGGCGGTCTGGCGGACGACGCTCAACCTGGGCAACTCCGTAGGAGGAGCCGTGAGTTCGTGATCGAGTTCCCCGGCGGGCTTGGGTCGCGCGAAGAGATAGCCCTGCCCTTCCGTGCAGCCGACCTTCCTGACGCGATCCAGCTGCTCGACGGTCTCGATGCCCTCGGCGGTCGTCGCCATGTGCAGGTTGGCGGCGAGCATGGCGACAGACCGGATGATCGCGATGCAATCCGGCCGGTCCGAGTCGCGCACGAAGGAGCGGTCGATCTTGATCTTGTCGAAGGGGAAGTTGCGGAGGTAGCTCAACGACGAGAACCCGGTCCCGAAATCATCGAGCGCTATGCGGGTCCCCAGCGCGCGCAGCTCGTGCAGGATCGAGAGCGTCGCATCGTTCTCGTCGAGCAGCACGGTCTCGGTGATCTCAAGTTCAAGCCGACCCGGGCGCAGCCCGGACCGGGACAACGCATCGGACACGATCTCGGCAAGGTCCCGGTTGCGGAACTGGACGGGCGAGAGGTTGAGGGCGAGCCGGATGTGGTCGGGCCAGCGCGCAGCTTCGAGGCATGCATGGCGCAGGACCCAGGTTCCGATCGTCGAGATGAAGCCGATCTCCTCCGCCAGCGGGATGAAGGTTGCGGGCGATATCGCGCCGCGCTCCGGATGGGTCCAGCGCAGCAGCGCCTCGTAGGCTGCGATCGTCCCCGTCCTGAGGTCGATGATCGGCTGGTAATGGATGTCGAGCTGGTCGCGTGAGAGCGCATGCCGCAGATCCAGCTCGAGCGAACGTCGGGCCTGGAGCTCGGTATCCATGGCGGGTTCGAAGAACCGGTAGGTGCCGCGTCCCTCGTTCTTTGCCCGGTACAGAGCCAGATCGGCGTTCTTGAGAAGCTGGTGCGGATCGTTGCCGTGCGCGGGTCCGACCGAGATGCCGACGCTGGTTGCGATGACGATCTCGCGCCCCTCGATGTGATAGGGCCCGCCGACGACCTCGCCGACGCGGCGGGCGAGCGCCTCCGCGTCCGATGGCTTTGCATCCAGCAGGATGATGAACTCGTCCCCGCCGAAGCGGGCGACGGTGCCGCCCCCGGCCACGCAATCGAGGAGGCGTTCCGCCACGACACGAAGCAGTTGATCCCCGACCGCATGACCGAGGCTGTCGTTCACGGATTTGAAGCGGTCGAGATCGAGGGAAAGCACGGCGAGACCCTGGCCGCCGCGGCGAACCCTGGCCAGGGACGCTTCGAGATGCTCCATGAGGACCACCCGGTTCGGCAGGTCCGTCAGCGCGTCGAAATGCGCCATATGGGCGATCTTCGCCTCAGCTTCCCAACGTTCCGTGATGTCCTCGTAGGTGCCGACCCAACCGCCCTCGGCGAGCGGCTGGTAGGTGGCCGAGATGCAACGGCCGTCCGTCGTGCTGAGCAGCGACGCATTCGCCCGGCCCGGTTTCGGCAGAGCCTCCAGGATCTGGCGGCCATCCCCGAGATAGGGGCTCTGGCGGAACGTACCCCCGAGACCGTCGCCCCCCGCGACGGCGCCCTCCTTCAGCCCGAAGAGGGTCAGAAAGCGCTGGTTGAAGAGGGTCAGCCGTGCGTCGGCATCGACCGTGCAGAGCCCCTGGCTCATATTGTCCAACGCGACGTTGAGCTGCGCGGAGGTGTGGCGCAGGTCGTCAGTGACCGTGCGCAACTGCCGGTGTGCGCGCGACAGAAGTCGGTTGTGGAAGAGGACCAACGCCAGCAGGGCGATGCCGCAGCATATCAGGCCGATGGCCAGCAGAGAGAAGGCCCGGTGCAATGCGAGAAGGTCGAGCTGGTCATCGGTCGCCTGCTCCGAACTCACGCGATGCGCTTCGGCCGCCAGGCGCGAGAGCTTGGTCTCGAGCGGAAGGAACAGCTCCCGAAGCTGCTGTCTGGCCGCCGGCTCGGCTGATGACTCGAGAAGGCCGTCCCCAGCCTGAAGCGCATTCCGAAACGCGAGAAGAATCGCCTGTCGGTCGGGGGCACCCAAGGCAAAGGCTTTGAACTCGCCATCGTCGAGGAGCCGCATCCGGTTCATCAGGATGTCGAAACGGAGACGGACCTCGTTCGCGTCCACACCGGTTTCAGCGCTGGCCGAGGAGCTCAGGCGCTCCATGAAGCGCGCAAGCTCGGTCGCAGCCTGGCTGGCGAGCCACGCCACATTGTATCGGTTGGTATTGCGCAGCGCCTCCTGGCGCTCCCCGATGACGACGGACGTATAAAGCGTCGCCGCCGCGAAGGCGGCGATGACGAACGTCAGTGCGAGCTTGATCAGGCCGAGCGAATCGAACCGCATGACGAACCAAACGCTACTTCACCTTGAGCTCTTTCACCTGCCAGGCCGACCGGCTGTAGTACTTCTGGCTTTTCAGCTCCGGTTCCGAGTCATACGGATACACGATGAAGAGCGGACCCTTGTCGCGGACCGGCATGTATTCCCCATCCTTGCGCAGCGCTAGGATGACGTTGTGCTTGGCGAAATCCTCGGCCGGAATCAGGGTCGTATAATCGTTCAAGGCATACGCCTCGACGACGGTCCCGCTCGCCCCGACCTTCTTCATCAGCACCGACATCGGCACACCTTCGAAGCGCACCTTTCCGGTGTGCCACGGCGTCGTCGTCTCGATCGCGACCGTGCCGAGTTGCTCGAGCGATGCTCGATCGAAGACGACCGAGCCCTTGCCGCCGTTCACCTCGCCCGACACGGTGAGGATCGGCTTCTCGGCCTGCGAGTCGGCCGGACCGCCACTGACAAGGCTGACGAAGACGGCGGCTAGAAGGAGGCGCTGCTTGATTGACCGGCCCATGACGCTCCCAATCGGAGAACTGTACTCGGGCCACCTAAAGCGGATTTCGTTTAAGGACTGTGCATCCGGTGATTGAAACCCTCTGTATCCGGATACCCCTGCGCGCAATCGGCGACGCTGCTGCCCTGGGACCTTCCGCCGGGAGGAGCGGCGTGGAGCCGCCTCACTCGTAGCAGGTCGCCTCGGAAACGCTGGTGGGCCGTGCACTTGCGCCTGTCCCGGTCCGGTTCACCACGACCGCGGTGCCGTTGGCATAACCGACGGACTTGCAGGCATTGGCGACGCAGCTCGCCTCCGCCTCGTTGCCGCAGGCGAAAGGCGAGAAGCGCAGGGTCGCCGCCGGCCGCTTGCCGCTCGCGGCCGAGACGAGACGGTCGAGCCCGGCTCGGATCGCGATGATGTCCGTGCGCAGGCCTTCCATGGCAGGGGGAACGTTGCGGGTCGCGGCTTCCAGCCGTTCGAGGCGGTTCGAGAACGTCTCGAGCGTCTGGCTGTTGCGCCCAAGCGCGGCCGTGTTGATCCGGAGGGCCTCGAGGACGCTGCGCATCAGGACCGCCTGCTCGCTCTCTGGTCCGGGAGCGGCGGGCTGCTGCGCGGCGGCGGGCAGCGCAAAGCCCGCGAGAAGGCAGGCGAACAGGGCGGCATGTCTCATGGGGTATCCTCGGACGATCGTTGGCCGGACCAAAGCACAGGGCGGAGTGGCGGGCCAGGGTTGCGGCTTTACGCAGCCTTAAAGCGCGGCATTCTAACCTTCTCTCTGCAAGAGTACCCGCACCTGGCGGGTTTGCGGGGGCATGATGCGTCAGGGCCCGGAGCGCCGGCGAGAACGACGGGAGCCGGTTTTCGAGCCCGGTGAGCCCGCAGACGTGGGGATCAGGCTGTCGCGGAGCGACCGGGCCGGGGGAGTGATGACGAGGCCCGGACGGGATGACGATCGCGGC
>CAXUKK010000063.1:0-1783 GCA_964251455.1 uncultured Enterovirga sp. | reverse complement strand
GGCCCCGGCCGTACACGGCGCGAGCCGCTCTTCGACCTGGGAGCCGAGACGTCGGCCCTCAACATGAAGTTATCGCGGGACGACCGTGCCGGGGGCGGCGGGATGGGGAGCGGCTTGGGACGCGAACGCGACGACGGCAATGAGGGCGGCAGGTCGGGCCGGCGCCGAAAGCGGGGCCGCTCGCTCCTCGGACGGCTCGTCTATGGCAGCTTCGTCCTATCGCTCTGGGCCGGCATCGCGCTTGCGGGCCTCGTCGCCTACCACGCGACGCAGCTGCCGCCGATCGACCAGCTCGCCGTGCCGAAGCGGCCGCCGAACGTCGCGATCCTGGCATCCGACGGAACACTCCTCGCCAACCGCGGCGAAACGGGCGGGCGCAGCGTCAGCATCAAGGAGCTTCCCGCCTACCTGCCGCGCGCCTTCGTGGCGATCGAGGACCGGCGCTTCTACGGCCATTTCGGCGTCGACCCGCTCGGGATCGCGCGCGCCGCGTTCCGCAACGTGAGCTCCCGCGGCGTCGCCCAGGGCGGCTCGACCCTGACGCAGCAGCTCGCGAAAAACCTGTTCCTGACGCAGGAGCGGACCGCCTCGCGCAAGATCCAGGAGGCGATCCTCGCGCTCTGGCTCGAGCACAAATACACGAAGGACCAGATCCTCGAACTGTATCTCAACCGCGTCTATTTCGGCGCGGGCGCCTACGGCGTCGAAGCGGCGGCGCAGCGCTATTACGGCAAGCCCGCGAAGGACGTGACCGTGGCCGAGGCCGCCACGCTGGCCGGCCTCGTCCAGGCGCCGTCACGCCTTGCGCCGAACCGCAACCCCGACGCCGCCCGCGCCCGTGCCGAACTCGTGCTGAACGCGATGGCCGACGAGGGCTACATCAAGCCCGAGCAGCACAAGACGGCCCTGATGGAGCCGGCGAAGCCGACGCGACGCGCCGGCGCGGGCTCGGCGAATTACGCCGCCGACCTCGTAATGGACGTGCTCGACGATTTCGTCGGGTCGGTCGAGACCGACATCACGGTCAAGACGACCATCGACCTGTCGCTGCAGGGCGCGGCGGAGCGGTCGCTGACCGAGGAGCTCGCCCTGAAGGGCGCCAAGTTCGGCGTCGGCCAGGGTGCGTTCGTCGCCATGCGGCCGGACGGGGCGCTGCGCGCGCTCGTCGGCGGGCGCAGCTACGGAGACAGCCAGTTCAACCGCGCGACGAGCGCGAAGCGCCAGCCCGGTTCGGCCTTCAAGCCCTTCGTCTACCTGGCGGCGATCGAGGCCGGCATGACGCCGGACACCGTGCGCGAGGACGGGCCGATCTCGGTGAAGGGCTGGAACCCGGAAAACTACTCGCGCGACTATCGCGGCCCCGTGACCCTGCGGGACGGGCTCGCTCTGTCGCTGAACACGGTCGCGGTCCGGCTCGGCATGGAGGTCGGCCCGAAGAAGGTCGTGCAGGTCGCGCGCCGGCTCGGCATCAGCTCCGCCCTGCAGCCGAACGCCTCCATCGCGCTCGGCACGTCCGAGGTCTCGCCGATAGAGCTCGTCGGCGCCTATGCGGCCTTCGCCAATGGCGGGCTCGGGGTGGTGCCCTACCTCATCGCAGAGGTGCAAGGCCCCGGGGGCAAGGTCATCTACCGCCGCACGGATGGCGGGCTCGGCCGCGTGATCGATTCATCCGCCGTCGCCATGATGAACGGCATGATGCGCGAGACGCTGCTGACCGGCACGGCCCGGAAGGCGGAGATCCCCGGCTGGGAGGCCGCCGGCAAGACCGGTACGAGCCAGGATT
>CAXUKK010000062.1:1340-9902 GCA_964251455.1 uncultured Enterovirga sp. | reverse complement strand
CTGATGGGACTGCCCGGCAACCCGGTCGCGGCCTTCGTCACCTTCGCGTTCCTTGGGCGCGCCCTGGTTGCGGCGTTGTCCGGGGAGCGCTTCGAGCCGCCGGTTCCGATCGAGGTCGCGTCGGGCTTTCCCTTCAAGAAGAAGGAAGGCCGGCGGGAATACGTCCGCGTCCGCCTCGGGACCGACGCCGATGGCCGGCTCCGGGCTGAAAAGCATCCGCGCGACGGCGCAGGCATCATCACATCGCTGACCGAGACCGCCGGGCTCGTCGAGATCCACGAGGACGTGACCCGCATCGCTCCCGGCGATCCCGTCGGCTTCTATACGTACGCCGCGCTCTACTGACTGGCCTGTGCGGCAGCCATCCGGCGCGCCTCGGCGAGATCGTCCGGCGCGTTCACGTTGAAGAACGGATCCGGTTTTCCCGGCCATTCCACAACCACGGCGCCATGGTCGGCTGTCCATCGACCGACCTTCCGCTCGCCTCGGGCCAGGCTTTCCCTGAGATCCTCCCGCAGACCGACCGGCCACAGGCCGTTGACCGGATGCGTCCGGCCGCCCGACGCCGCCGAGGCGAGCGCAGCACCCGCCTCGTCCCGGGCCGCATGGAGCCGGGCCACGTAATCGCCCGGGAGAAACGGCGTGTCGCCGGCGATCGTTGCGATCCAGGCAACCCCCGGCCGGTGCTGCGCTGCCCAGTCGAGGCCGGCGAGCACGCCCGCGAGCGGGCCGGCGAAATCGGGAATCGAATCCGGCACGACGGACAGGCCCAGCGCGGCGAAACGTCCCGGGTCGCCGTTCGCGTTGAGGATCAGGTCCGTGCATTGCGGGCGGAGTACGCCGACCAGCCGCGCCATGATCGTGCGCCCGTCGATGAGGCTCAAGCCCTTGTCGCCGCCGCCCATTCGGCGCGCGAGCCCGCCCGCTAGCACGACGCCGATCGTCTCAGGATGCTGTGTCATGCGCCTCGACCCGCCACGTCCATCTTAACGGCTCTGCAACCGTGTTTCTCGATTATCCGACATCGGCTCGGAGCGTCGGCGGACGCGGGACAAGATGGTGCCTCACTCGAACCTGCGTTGGGTCTGCGCCACCGTGGCGCCCTGGGTTTTGGCCTCCGGGATGCTGGTGTCGTTCACGGCTGTGGCGAGCAACGATCCCAAGGCTGGGATCAGCGCCGGGCCGGCCTACCGCCAGAGTTCCGGCCCGGAGAGCCAGCTCGTCAGGGCCTCCGGTATCCTGGCGGGCGCGAGCGTCAGGCTGCCGCGGCTCGCGCTCGACGACGCAGTCTTGGACACCGCGTCCGCGCCTCTCCGCTCCACCCAGAAGGCCGAGATGCGGGCCTTCCCCGTTGTCGAGCGGAGCGCCAAGGCGGCGCCGTTGAGCGCATTCGGGGCGAGCCTGAGCCGCCGCGGGATCGAACTCGCGCGCTTGGCGAGACCGGCATCCATGCGGCTCGCCTTCGTCCGCGACGACCGTGTCCTGCCTCCGACAATCCTCATGCCTGGCTCGGTCGACGGCCCGGATTGGGAGACATCGCGCAGCCTCGAGCCCTGGTCGGGCGAGGATCCGACCACCACCCGCAATGCGAGTTCGGTCCAGTCGCCGTCGGCAGCCGCCGCGGGTTCGACCGGCGCCTCACGCAATCCCGGGCGATCGTCCGGGACCGGAAGCACCCCGTCCACGCCGCGCGCCGTTGCGCTCGCCTCGACCACGCCGGCCCCGCTCGACAAGATCCCGCTCGCCATCGCGGCGGCGCCCGTGTCGCTGCCGGTATTGCCGCATTCCGAGCCGGCGCGAATCGAACCCGAGGCGCGGCCGCGCTACGCCGACCTGTTGGCGTCGGGCAGCGTCGAGAGCGAACAGCGCTGCCTCGCCGAGGCCGTGTATTTCGAGGCGCGGAGCGAACCCGAGGAGGGTCAGGCGGCGGTCGCGCAGGTCGTGCTCAATCGCGTCCGCAGTGGGCTCTACCCGGCCTCGGTCTGTGGCGTGGTGTATCAGAACCGGCATCGCCACCTTGCCTGCCAGTTCACCTTCGCGTGCGAGGGCAAGGCGCTTCGGGTCAGCGACAGCGAGTCCTGGGACAGGGCACGGCGCGTCGCCCGAGACGTCACCGAAGGGCGTACCTATCTCAGCGACGTCGGCGCGGCGACGCATTACCACGCCGATTACGTGAAGCCGTACTGGGCGCGGCGCCTGAAGAAGATGGACGTCATCGGCCGGCACATCTTCTACCAGTTGAAGCCGGGCCAGACCTGACCCCTGTGGCCCGCGGGCCACTATGATCCTCGGGGGATATGGTAGACAGCCATAGTTTCGGCGCAGACCTGCGCGACCGCTCCCTGATATGAGACGTACAGGCCTCGCAATTCTCGTGGCTGCGCTGACCGCCGCCTCCGGGGGTGCTCAAGCACAGAACTTCTTCGAGCTGCTGTTCGGGATCAAACCCGCGCGGCCGCCGCAGGAGCAGCAGCAGCCCGCCTTCCGCCGGCCGGATGGGCCGCCGCCCGAGATGCCCTTCGACGAGCCGCGCCGCCAGTCGGCGCCGGCAGCACCCGCCGTGCCGAGGGTCGCCTCCGTCCGTGCCCCGAACGAGGAGGCGATTCTCGGCCGGGATCTCAAACAGAACGGGGCCAACGGCAGCCTGCGCATCGAGCGCACCTCACGCGGCGACATGCGGGTGAAGCTGACGCTCGTCGGGCGCCGGTCCGCCCAATCGGTCGAGACATGCTCGATCCCGCTGGCGGGCGGCGAAGGAGCGCCGCTCGTCTCGCAGGGCCGTCCCGAAGGCACAGCGCGTTACCAGCTCCAGGATCCGACCTGCCCGCTGCAGATCGACGTTCTCGACGATTCGGTGCTCGTGAAGGGCCCCACCGAGGTCTGCACCTTCCAGAGCGTTTCCTGCCAGGCGGACCCGAGCGGGTTGTGGGGGCCGGAGCCGGCCCAGCTCCTGCCGAAGGTGCGCGACTACGAGGCGATGCGAGCCTCGGCCGACAAGATCGTGCGCGACAACTACAAGGTGCTGGCGAGCCGCGCCCGGCCGGAGAATGCCCGGCCGATCGTGGCCGAGCAGGCCGCGTTCTCCGCGGACCGCGAAATGCTGTGCCGGACCTATGCGCGCGAGGCCACGACGAGCTTCTGCAATGCGAAGTTCACCGAAGCCCGCGCTCTGTCGCTTGCGACCCGCCTTGGCGTGACGGTCTCGACGGCGTCCGCCGAGCCGCGGCAGCGCCGGCGGCAGCAGCAGCCCGATCCATATTCCCTGCCGACATCCGACGAGCTGATGCAGCGCCGGTCGGACGACGACTAGCTCGCGACCCGGCCGCGTTCCCAGCCGAGCATCGCCTGTTTCCGTGTCAGCCCCCAGTGATAGCCGGTGAGCTGACCCGAGCGGCCCAGCACGCGGTGACACGGCACGACGAAGGAGATCGGGTTCTTGCCGACAGCTGCTCCGACCGCACGAGCCGCCGTCGGACGCCCGATATGGCTCGCGATCCCTGAATAGGTGGCGGCGCGCCCAAGCGGGATGCGCAACAGCGTCTGCCAGACGCGGATCTCGAAATCGGTCCCGATCAGGACGACCTTGAGCGGCGTCTCGTCCGACCAGAGCTCGGGCTCGAAGATGCGCCGAGCATAGGTCTCGGTTGCGCCGGGCTCCTTGCGATAGCTGGCCCGTGGCCAGCGGCGGCGCATGTCGCCGAGCGCATGGTCGCGGTTCCCGCCATCGACGAAGCCGAGACCGGCGATGCCGCGCTCGGTCGCCACCACGATCGCCTCGCCGAACGGCGAAGGGTGGAAGCCGTAGATCATCTCGAGACCGACACCGCCCGACTTGTATTCCCCGGGCGTCATCGCCTCGTGCGCAACGAACAGGTCGTGCAACCGACCGGGCCCTGACAGCCCGACCTCGTAGCTGGTGTCGAGGACCGAGGCCGAATCGGCCAGGAGCGCGCGGGCATTGTCGATCGTGATCGCGGCGAGGAAGTCCTTCGGCGTCAGCCCGCACCATCGTCGAAAGAGATGATGCACGTGCGTGGTGGAAAGGCCGGCATGAGCCGCGATGTCGTCCAGGGACGGCTGCTCGCGCCAGCGCTCGGAGATGAACGACACGATGCGGCGCACGCGCTCGTAATCGGGCGTCGCCGGCTCCTCGACCCAGAGGGCCGGATCGGCACGGTTCGGCATGGTCGGCAGAAGGTCGAGCATGTGCCTGTCCCTTGTTGTGAAGCGCCCAACCTAGCGGCCGTCGCTCCCGAAGCGACACCCGGTTCCTGAAGCACGGCCGGACAGGCGTCCGACTTTAGGCTTGAGAACGAGGAGAGCCCGTTCCACTGGTTAACGGAAGGCTCTAACGTGTGCAGGCGCCGTACGCGCGCGAGTTCGGCGAGTTCGATGCCCGTACCCGAAAGCCAACCCAGTTTCGACCCGAATGCGGCCGGCGAGGAGTCCCGTTTCACGGGGATCCATCGTTCCGCTGGGTTCCGCTACGCCGCGGTGGCGATCTGCGGAGTCGGTCTTGCGACCGCAGCCTCGACGTTCCTGCGTCTGTCCGGTGGATGGAAGACGCCAGAACCCACGATACAGGGCACGGGTCAGCCGGTGATGGCCGCCGCGCCAGCACCTTCAGCGTCACGAGTGTCCGAGCCTCAGCCGGCAGCGCCGCCACAGGCGGCCCCAACTACAGCTGCAGCGGCGCATGCGGCAGAACAGCTGGCGTCACGCGAAGCACCGCAGCAACCGCCGCGACGACTGGTCCCCGCCGATGCTCCGGCTGCTACCAGCGCCGTACCGGCGGCGCCTGCGATATCGTCAGCAATCGGACCTACGCCGCCCGCGCCAACGACCTCGGACGAAAAGCCTGCATCGCCAGCCGGCCGCGCCGCGCGAGCACCGGAACCGGACCCGCGGCCCAGCGTCCCTGTCCTGCCTCCTGCTGCCCTGGAGCCGGTGCGGCCGGCACCTGTGCCCACCCGCCCGGTCGCGTCCGGCACACCCGATCGGCTACCCGAGCCGCCAACGGCTCCGGCCGCACGCCAGGGTCGCGCACGCCCGGCCGAGCCGGCCATTCAGGCTCCACGGCGGGATAGCAAGCCGTCGACACCCCGCCGGAGCCGCTACGCGGCACCGTCGGAACGGGCGGCGCCGGCGCAATTCCGAGCCGCGGCAGCGCCGGCCGGGACGGCGCCCAATGTCAGGTCCTACAGCTTCGCGGCAGACGGCGGCCGCGTCGTCGACGCGAGCGGCACCCGGGTCCATGTGATCCGGGTGAAGTAGGGCTCAGCCCCGCGGGAACTCGAGGCCCATCTCGCGGTAGCGTGCCGGATCGTCGCTCCAGTTCTCCCGCACCTTCACGTGCAGGAACAGATGGATGCGCTTCTCCGCTGCCTCGGCGATGTCCCGCCGCGAGGCCTGTCCGATCGACTTGATCGTCTGCCCGCCGTCGCCGAGCACGATCTTGCGCTGGCTTTCGCGCTCCACGAACACCGTCTGTTCGATCCGCACCGATCCGTCCGGCCGCTCTTCCCAGGAATCGGTCTCGACGGTGGACTGATATGGGAGCTCGTCGTGCAGGCGCTCGAACATCTTCTCGCGCGTGATCTCGGCGGCCAGCATCCGCAGTGGTGCGTCGGTGATCTGGTCTTCCGGGTAGAGCCATGGGCCGGGCTGCATGAGCGTGGCGAGGCTGCTCTTCAGGACGTCGGTGCCGTCGCCGGTGAGGGCCGAAATCATGAAGGTGTGCCCGAACGTCATGCGCTCGTTCAGCTCGGATGCGAGCGCGAGGAGCTTGTGGCGCTCGATCAGGTCGATCTTGTTCAGCACCAGGACCTTCGGCCGGCGCATGTCGGCCAGTTTCGTCAGCAGGACCTCGACATTCTCGTCGATCCCACGGCGCGCATCGACCAACAGCCCGATGACGTCGGCATCGCCCGCGCCTCCCCAGGCGGATGTGACCATCGCGCGGTCCAGCCGGCGTTTCGGCAGGAAGATGCCGGGCGTGTCGACGAAGATGATCTGCGACGAACCCTCGATGACGATGCCGCGCACGAGCTGCCGCGTGGTCTGCACCTTGTGCGAGACGATCGAGACCTTCGCGCCGACGAGGTTGTTGAGCAGCGTCGACTTGCCGGCGTTCGGTGCCCCGATGAGGGCGACGAAGCCGCAGCGCGTGCTCTCCGTGGGTTGATCAGGCTGCATTTTCACTGGTCCAAACGCCTTCGCGGGTCAGGATGGCAAGCGCTGCGGTCTGCTCCGCCTCGCGCTTCGAGCCACCCTTGCCAACCCCTTCGGCAACACCTTTGATCTGCGCGGCAACGACGAAGCGCGGAGCGTGATCGGGACCGGTACGCTCCACGACCGCGTAGGTCGGCGTCGGCTTGCCCCGGCCCTGCGACCATTCCTGCAGCGCCGTCTTCGCATCGCGGGGCGGCCGGACGGTCGAGCGGATCTGCTCCATGAGTGCGCGCTCGACGACGCTTTTCGCCACCTCGTACCCGGCGTCCAGGAATATGGCGCCGAGGATCGCCTCGGTCGCATCGGCGAGGGTCGCGCGGTTGCGGCGGCCGCCGGCCTTTCCCTCGCCGGAGCCGAGGAGGAGGAACGTTCCCAGATCCCACCTTTCGGCGATCTCCGAACACGTCTCGCGCCGAACGAGGTCGGACAGGCGATGCGAGAGCTCGCCCTCGGGGGCGGCCGGAAACGTGCGATACAGCATCTCGGCCACGGACAGGCCGAGGACGCGGTCGCCGAGGAATTCGAGACGCTGGTTGCTCTGCCCCGCCTCGCCTGCGGCGGCGCTGACATGGGTCAGCGCGCGCTCGAGAAGGTGGGGATCCCGAAAGCTATGGCCGAGGCGGGTCTCCAGCTCGGAGCGGTCGGGCTTGCGACGGAGCGCCATCCCGCGGATCAGCGGATCGGGTTGAGGATCCGACCCCAGCGTACGGTCCAGGGCCATTCCCAGATCCGCCAGGCCGATGCGCCTTCGTCGATCGAGAAGAAGATGATCTCCGCCCGGCCGACGAAGTTCTCGAACGGGACATAACCGACGCTCGATTCATCGCGCGAATCGGTGGAATTGTCCCGGTTGTCGCCCATCATGAAGAAGTGCGCGGGCGGGACCGTGTAGATGTTGGTGTTGTCCCAGTACCCGTGGTCGCCGTCCCGCTCGATGACACGATGCGTCACGCCGTTTGGCAGCGTCTCGTCATATTGCGGAACGCTGACCGTGCGTCCGTAGGGATCGCTGGTGCGATAATCTTCGATGCGTCTGCGCACCACGGCCTTGCCGTTGATCTGCAACACGCCCTCGACGACCTGGATCTTGTCGCCGGGCAAGCCGATGACGCGCTTGATGTAATCGGTGGAATTATCCTTTGGCAGCTTGAATACGGCGATCTCGCCGCGCTGCGGTTCGGACCCCCAGATGCGCCCGTTGAAAAGCGGCGGGCTGAACGGCATCGAATGCTTCGAATACCCGTAGGAGTACTTCGACACGAACAGGTAATCGCCGACGAGCAGCGTCGGCACCAGCGAGCCCGAGGGGATATTGAAGGGCTGGAAGAGCAGCGTTCGAACGACGAGCGCGATCAGCAGGGCCTGAACGATGACCTTCACGGTCTCGAGCAGCCCACCTTCGTCCTTGGTCCTGATCTTCGTGCCCGTATCAACCCGAGCCATGCTTATCCTCCGGCCGGCTCTCCCGGCGGGTCTGCGCGATCTAGACCATGCCCCACCATGCGGCAATGCGGCGGATCAGGCCCGTTTGACAGCCTCGATCACCACAAACGCCTGGGCAAGCGGCGGGTCGTCAGTCAACGACACGTGCACGACAGGCTCGTGGCCCTCCGGCATCATGCGCGCGAGGCGCTCGAGAGCACCGCCGGTCAGCCGCATGGTCGGCTTCCCGCCGGGAAGATTGACGACTTCCATGTCGCGCCAAAACACCCCGGCCCGCATGCCCGTGCCGAGCGCCTTCGAGCATGCCTCCTTGGCTGCGAAACGCCGGGCGTACGAACCGGCGCGATTCGCCCTCGCCTCGCTCTTCGCGCGCTCGCCGCTCGTGAAGATGCGACCAGTGAAGCGCTCGCCGAACCGCGCGAGCGACCTCTCGATGCGACGGATGTCGCACAGGTCCGACCCGATCCCGATGATCATCAATCAACCAGCCCAGCGCCGGGCTGCGCCGGCCGATGTTCCGGACGCAATATGGGGCTCGGAGGCGCGATTCGAAACAGCCGCGCTACCCTGCATCGCTGGGCGCGCCCGCGCGGCCACGCTCCATCGCGACCCGCATGGCGTGTATCGCGTCGGCTAGCCCGACGAAGATGGCCGCGCCGATGAGCGCGTGTCCGATGTTGAGTTCGACGATCTCGGGGATGGCGGCCACCGGTCCGACATTCTGCTCCGTCAGCCCATGGCCCGCATGGATCTCGAGGCCCAGCGACGAGCCGTGCGCGGCCGCACGGGTGATCCGGTCCAGTTCGAGTTGCACGCGCCCGGTCTCATCTGCCGTGCCCGCTTCGGCATAGGCCCCCGTGTGCAGTTCGACGACGGGCGCCCCGAGAC
>CAXUKK010000062.1:0-1330 GCA_964251455.1 uncultured Enterovirga sp. | reverse complement strand
TCGACGAAGAGCGAGACGCGGATTCCGGATTCGTTCAGGACGGCGATGACGTTCGCCAGCCGCTCCGGCGACGATCGCAGGTCGAGCCCGCCTTCGGTCGTGCGCTCCTCTCGCTTCTCGGGGACGAGGCAGGCCGCATGAGGCCTCACCCGACGGGCGATCTCCACCATCTCGTCGGTCGTCGCCATTTCAAAGTTCAGGGGCGTCAGGATCTGCTTTTTAAGACGCTCGATGTCGCTGTCGCGGATGTGGCGCCTATCCTCCCGGAGATGCGCCGTGATCCCGTCGGCACCGGCCATGATCGCATCGTGCGCCGCCCGGACCGGGTCCGGGTAGAACCCACCGCGAGCGTTCCTGAGGGTCGCGACGTGATCGATATTGACCCCGAGGCGGAGCGGTTGCGGCATCTGTTTCTCCGAGGATCCGATCAGGCGCTGGCGCCGGGCAGGCGAATGAGCCCGATCGCCGACAGGAGGAGGCGTCCGGCGGTCAGGGCAGACAGCCCGTGCGGATCGTCGCGCTCCGGCACGAACTCGACAAGGCAGATACCGGCAATCGGCACCCGGCGCGCCACGGCCTGCAGCAGGGCGAGCGTCTCGTCGTACAGGAGCCCGCCAGGGCCGCGCATGGTCACGGCGGGCATGATGGACGGATCGAGCCCGTCGAGATCGATGCTGATGAAGCAGCTCGTTCCCTCGGGGACGAGCGCCGCGATCGCGTCCGGTCCACGGGCACGGAAATCGCGCATCGTGACGATCTGGCTACCCCAGCCTGCAGCGTCCTCGAGCTGGTCCGGGGTGCCGCTCCCGAGACCCCTGATCCCGACCTGAACCTCGTGTCGCACCCACTCCATCTCAGCCGCGCGCCGCATGATGGAGCCGTTACCGAGAGGATTGCCCTTGATCGCGTCGGCCCAATCCACATGGGCGTCGATCTGCAGGATCGTGAGCGGTCCCCTGCCCTCAAAGGCCCGCAGGACGGGGATCGGAACGGAATCGTCGCCGCCGAGCACTACCGGCACGGCACCTGCCTCGAGGATCGTGCGCACGGCGCCTTCGATATTGGCCCGGTTGCGCTCGGGCGTGGTCGCGTCGGTGTCGATGTCGCCGACATCGAGGATAAGATCCTCTTCGCCCGGCCCAAGCAGGACGCGGCCGATGTCGTAATCGAACTGCCGCTTGGCCGGCAGACCGACGGACGCGGTGCGAATAGCTCCGGGTGCGCCTGCGGAGCTGCCGCGCTTTCCGACCTCGTACGGCGAGGCCTCGTCGGCACCGACGATCACGACGGCTGCGCCGGCGAGGTCGCCGAGCGACCCGCGCTTTAGACC
>CAXUKK010000061.1:1072-9909 GCA_964251455.1 uncultured Enterovirga sp. | reverse complement strand
GATCATCGCGTTGGTGGAGCCGGCGAGCGCGTTGTGCACCACCAGGGCGTTCTCGATCGAGCGCCGGTCCAGGATGTCGGACGGCTTCAGGTCCTCCCAGACCATCTCGACGATGCGCCGGCCGCATTCCGTCGCCATGCGCGGATGGGCGGCGTCGGCGGCCGGGATCGAGGTCGCACCGGGCAGCGTCAGACCGAGCGCCTCGGCGATGATGGTCATGGTCGAGGCCGTGCCCATGGTCATGCAGGTGCCGGCCGAGCGGGCGATGCCGGCTTCCATGTCGTTCCATTGCTGGTTCGTGATGGTGCCGGCTTCCTTCTCGGCCCAGTACTTCCAGACGTCCGAGCCCGAGCCGATGATCTGGCCGCCGACATGGCCGCGCATCATCGGGCCCGCCGGCATGAAGATCATCGGCAGGTCCATCGAGATCGCGCCCATGATGGTCGCGGGCGTGGTCTTGTCGCAGCCGCCCATCAGCACCGCGCCGTCGACAGGGTGCTGGCGCAGCAACTCCTCGACCTCGAGCGCGAGCAGGTTGCGGTAGAGCATGGTCGTCGGCTTGGTGAAGCTCTCCGACAGCGACAGCGCCGGCAGCTCGACCGGAAAGCCGCCCGCCTGCCAGACGCCGCGCTTCACCTCTTCCACGCGCGCCTTGAAGTGCTGGTGGCACTGCTGCAGGTCGCTCCAGGTGTTGATGATGGCGATGACCGGCTTGTCGAGGAAGTCGGCCGTCGCGTAGCCCATCTGCAGCATGCGGGAGCGATGCCCGAAGGAGCGCAGGTCCTGAGGGGCGAACCAGCGCTGGCTGCGCAGATCTTCTGCCGATCGGCGACGGGTCATTCAGGCGTCTCCCGGATGGTCCCGCGCTCGCTCGTGGCGAGCGGCCGGGACCTCATTCTGCCCGGATGGGTATGAGGTCCTGGCCGCGTCGTCCAGCGCTTCGGCGTGTCAGCCGCCGAGTTCCGCGATGCTGGCCGGATGCCGGATGGGGCAGCCGTTATGCTCCGCCCGGAACCCGGAGGAGACCGGGTAGCTCGCCCGCCGAGCCCGCATGATCGAGCCGAGCGGCCGGTGGGCCGCGAGGGCGTTCCAGGGGCTGAAGGCCAGGCCGTCATTCACGGAGAGGGACCTCGCTTCGCTCCAGGCCTCTTGCCGCGGAACCGTGATCCGGGCCACGGCCAGGTACGGGCTCTCGTCCTCGGGCCAGGCCACGCTCGCATTCTCGACCGGCATGGTCGTCTCGCTCCGGCGCACCTGGGCGCGCAGTTCCCACACAGCCTCGTTCTCGGCGAAGAACGCGATGACGGCCTCGCGCAGGCCGTTCGGCTTGCCGTTGACGTTCAGGGCCGCGCCCGTGAGCGCACGCAGGTTCTCCGAGACCGGCGCGACCGCGACCTTGGCGATGTAGTCGCCCCAGCGGATCGGGACGGCGCTGTAGAACGTCTCGCCGAGGATATGCGTCTCGGGATGGCCGCCGAGGGCCACCAGCGTGGGGCTCTTGCCGCCGAGCGCCTCGACGACACTCTCGGCTCCGCGGAGGATTGCCGACAGGGCCTTCTTGAAGATCTGCGGCGTGTCGGTCGTGGCGGCGAGAAGCTTCAGGCCGGGCGCGAAACCCTCCGCGTTCGGGGCGAAGAAGGCGGGCGCGTTCGCCAGGACGAAGTCCTGCGTTCCGCCGGTCGCCTCCGGCACGAATTCGCCGGACACGCCGAGGATCTTCACGCCGAGCCCGCGCGGGGTGGACACGCTGTCGTCGAGGATGTCGCCCGGATTGGTGGACAGGCGAAGCACGACCTCGTGCCGGCCGGGCCGGGCGAACAGCCCTTGCGCCACGCTCGGGTCGGTCCCGGCCAGCACCTCCAGCGTGCCGAACAGGAACCCGTGCGGCTTCGCGTGCACGCCGCGGACCGCGTGGCCGTAATCCTTGAACGTGGTCTCCTGGATCTTGTGCAGGCTCGCGATGATGCTGTCGAAGGTCTTGCCTTCGTCCGGCGCGAGCGTCTCCACGGCCGGGTCGAACGGGATCGGGGGAAGAAGGGACATCGCGGCTCCTCTCCGGGACGCAGTCTCTTGCCCGGTACGGTCCAGTACAGCCGATCGGTCCGGTCCCGTCGAGTTGGCGTAAGTCTAGCGACCGTTCGCCTTGCGCCAGGCCGTGAACTGGCCAGGCGTTTCGGGGTCGGTCGGCGGATAGAGGCCGAGGATCGAGCGGCCCTTGCGCACCTCGGCGGTCACGAAATCCTCGAAGGCCGTCATCTCGACGCCCTCGTCGGCCAACTCGTCGGCGAGATGCGCCGGCAGCACCACGACCCCCTCGCCATCGCCGACGATGATGTCGCCGGGGAAGACCGGGGCGTCGCCGCAGCCGATCGGCACGTTGATGTCGATGGCCTGCAGCCGCGTCAGGTTCGTCGGCGGGGCAGGGCGGCGGTGATAGGCCGGCATGGAGAGGCCGGCGATCTCGGGCGAGTCTCGGAACCCGCCGTCGGTCACGATGCCGGCGACGCCCCGCATCATGAGACGTGTGAGCAGGATCCCGCCCGCCGACGCTGCACGCGCGTCGCCGCGGCTGTCGATGACGAAGATCGCGCCCGGCGGGCATTCCTCGACGGCTTTGCGCTGCGGGTGCTGGCGGTCCTGGAAGACGCTGAGCGGGTTCAGATCCTCACGTGCCGGCATGTAGCGGAGCGTGAACGCCTCGCCGACCATCGGGCCGGCGGCAGGGTTCAGCGGATGCACATCCTGGATGAACTGGTTACGCAACCCGCGCTTGAACAGCGCCGTGGTCAGCGTCGCGGTCGAGACCGTCTTCAACTTGGCCCGTGTCGCATCCGACAGCATGCGCGTCCTCTCCCATGTGGCCGTTCTGATGCGGCCGGCGTCCATCTAGCGGTCCGGCGGCGGCTTCCGCCAGCCTCCTTCTTTCCCTGCCCGCATCTTTCGGGCAGGCAGAGATGAGCGAGGAAACGCGAATGGCTCGGGCTGGAATCGAGGATCCGAAGGCGCTTTTGGTTGGCCTCTTCGATGCCGCGATCGCATCGGCCCAGCCGGCGCGGGTCATGGCGCGGCATCTGCCGGCGCCGCCGTGCGGGCGGACGGTCGTGATCGGGGCCGGCAAGGCCTCGGCCGAGATGGCGCGGGCGCTTGAGGAGCACTGGCAGGCCGAAGTGTCGGGCCTCGTCGTGACGCGCTACGGCCATGCCGCCGCGACGCGTCAGGTCGAGATCGTCGAGGCCTCGCATCCCGTGCCGGACGAGGCGGGCGAGCGGGCCGCGCGGCGCATGCTGGACATGGTCGCCGGTCTGAGCGCGGAGGACCTCGTCATCTGCCTGATCTCCGGCGGGGGCTCGGCCCTGCTGCCGCTGCCGGCCGACGGCCTGACGCTCGCGGACAAGCAGGACATCAATCGCGCGCTTCTCAGGTCCGGCGCGAATATCGGCGAGATGAACGTCGTGCGCCGGCACCTCTCGGCCATCAAGGGCGGCCGTCTCGCGGCCGCGTGCCATCCGGCGCCCGTCGTGACGCTCGCGATCTCCGACGTGCCGGGTGACGATCCGGCCGTGATCGCGTCCGGCCCGACGGTCGCCGATCCGACCACCTGCGCCGATGCGCTGGCGATCCTCGGCCGCTACGGCGTCGCGGTGCCCGCGGCGGCGCGCGACATCCTGGAGAGCGGGCGCGGCGAGACCGTGAAGCCCGGCGACCCGCGCCTCGTGGGTTCGACGTTCCGCCTCATCGCGACGCCGCAGATGGCGCTCGATGCCGCCGCCTTCGCGGCCCGCCAGGCCGGGATCGCGACCCACATCCTCGGCGACGCGATCGAAGGCGAGGCGCGCGATGTCGGGACCGCCATGGCCGGCATCGCGCTTCAGGTCGCACGCCACGAACAGCCGTTTGCGAAACCCTGCGTGTTGCTGTCAGGCGGCGAGACGACCGTCACGGTCAGGGGCGACGGCCGGGGAGGGCGCAATGTCGAGTTCCTGCTCGGCCTCGGCCGGACGCTCTCTGGGCATCCGGGCGTCCACGCGCTCGCGGGCGACACGGATGGGGTCGACGGGGCGGAGGAGGTGGCCGGCGCCTATCTCGGCCCGGACTCGATCGCGCGGGCGCTGGGCCTGGGGATCCGCATCACGGACAGCCTCGCCCGCAACGACGGCCACGGCTTCTTCGAGGCGCTGGGCGACCAGGTCGTGACCGGCCCGACGCTGACGAACGTGAACGATTTCCGGGCGATCTTGATCGGGTAGCCTGTCATTCCGGGGCTCTCCTTGGCGAGAACCCGGAACCCACGTCTCGCGCTGTCCCAGTCGTGGGTTCCGGATCGTCGCTTCGCGCCGTCCGGGATGACGGGTTACGGTTTCGGCAGCCGCTGTTTCAGCCCCACGATCCCGGCCCAGGGATCCGCCTTCAGGCCGGCCACCCGGGCCGGCACGGTGCGCACCGTGAATGCCATCGGGTCGAGCGCCGGCACGACCTCGTCCCAGGTCAGCGGCACCGAGACCGGCGCGCCTTCGCGGGAGCGGGTCGAGTAGGGCGCGACGGCCGTCGAGGTCGGGTCGTTGCGGAGATAGTCGATGTAGATCCGGCCCCGCCGTGCCGCGATCGATTGCTTGGTGAGGTACTTCTCCGGCGCGTCCTTGGACATGGCGTCGCCGACCGCCTTGGCGAAGCTCTTCACGTCGGGCCAGTCGTAGGACCGCTCGATCGGCACGACGAGGTGCAGGCCCTTCCCGCCCGTCGTCTTGGGCACGCTCGTCAGCCCCATGCCGTCGAGCTTCGCCCGCAGCTCAAGCGCCGCCGCGCCGACGTCCGAGAAGGCCAGGCCCTCGCCCGGATCGAGGTCGAAGATGACCTGGTCGGGCTTGTGCGGCTGGTCGACATGCGAGTTCCAGGGATGCAGTTCCAGCACGCCCATCTGCACGAGCGCGACCAGGCCCTGCGCGTCTTCGAGGTAGAGATACGGCTCGTCGAAGCCTTCGATCGGCACCTGCTTCAGCTCCGACGGCACGCCGGACCCCGCATGACGCTGGTAGAAGCATTTCTTCGCGCGGCCAGTCGGGCAGCGCACGAGCGTGATCGGCCGGCGCGCCACATGCGGCAGCATCGCGTCGGCGACCGACAGGTAATACTCGGCGAGGTCGCGCTTGGTGACGCCCTGCTCGGGATACAGCACCTTTTCGGGGCTCGTCAGCCGGACGCCCCCGACCTCAGTCTCGTCCTTGGCCGTTGCCATATCAGCTCTCCAGGATAGCCGCGATGATCCGGCTCGGCCGCGCCTCGGCTTGCATCTGATCGAACGTGCATTGCGCGGGCGCCTTGTCCTGTCGCCAGCGCAGGAAGCGAGTGCCGTGGCGGAACCGGCCGCCCGTGACGTGATCGTAGCGGACTTCCGCGACGAGCTCGGGCCTGAGCGGCTGCCATTCCGTGCTGCGGGCATTGGCCCAGCGGCTCGGGCCGCCCGGCGCATCGCCCGTGAAACCGGGCGGTTCGATCAACGCTTCGAGCCGCTCCGTCAGGGCGGGCTTCTCGGCATCGGCGATGCCGGACGTGAACCCGACATGGTCGAGACGTCCGGCTTCGTCGTAGAGGCCGAGCAGGAGCGATCCGACCAGCTTACCCTTGGATTCGTAGCGGAAGCCGCCAACCACGCAATCGGCCGTTCGCATCCGCTTGATCTTGAGCATGGCGCGCTCGCCGGTCTCGTAGCGCCCCTCGATGCGCTTCGCCACGACGCCGTCCAGTGCGCCGCCGACCTTGGCGAGCCAGCCCTCGGCCTCCAGGCGGTCGCGGGTGAAGGGCGAGAGCCGCAACAGGCTCCTGTTATCCAGGTATGCCCAGAACGCGTCCAGCGCGGCCCGGCGCTCCGAGAGCGGCTCGTCGCGCAGGTCGCGCCCCTCGGGCGTCAGCAGCATGTCGAAGAGGATGAGCCGTGCCGGGGTCTCGTGCGCGAGCTTGCGGATGCGGGTCTCGGCCGGATGCAGCCGGAGCTGCAGGGCGTCGAAGGAGAGGCTGTCGCCTTCGGGAATCGCGAGCTCGCCGTCGAGCACGAAGGAGGCCGGGGCAAGCTCCCGGAGCGCCTGCACGACCTCGGGAAAGTAGCGGCCGAGCGGCTTGCCGGACTTGGCCCGGAGCTCGACCTCGTCGCCGGCCTTGAAGGCGAGGCAGCGGAACCCGTCCCATTTGGGCTCGAACTGCCAGCCATCGCCGCTCGGCAGCGCGTCGGCCGAGCGTGCTTCCATCGGCTGTGTATCGGGTCCGACGGCCAGGTCGGCAATGGTGCGTGGATTGTGACGGGACGCCGGAACGCTCATGGACCCAAGAACGGCCTGACCGTCCTGCGGTTCACTGCGGCCGGCGTCGCTCCCGGTCGACGCGGACGATCAGGCCGCCGCCCGGCAATGGAGCGGAGACGAAGAGCCGCGGGGAGCACTCCGCAGCGGCCGCGGGTGGCTTTGACGGCGCGACGACTTCCGTTTGAAACATTCGGGTGCGAGCAGGCCTGACCTGCTCGATCGCGAGAGTGAAGGACCGAAGACGCGCGCCGATGCGGATCCGTTACAAAGTCGCCCTGGTCGGGATCATCCCGATCACGGTCGCAGCCGCGATCGCACTGATCGCGTGGCTCCTGCTCGACCAGGCCGAGCGGGCACGGAGCGGTGCCGCGATTGCGGGCGCGGCCTTTCGCGACCTCGTCGATGTCGTGAACGCGAAGGAGAGCTATGTCCGCGGACAGCCCTCCGAGCGCGAGCGGCAGGCCGAGCGCTTCGACGCGGCCGCGAACCGCGCCCGGACGCTGCTCGGCGATCTCGATTTCCATGTCGGGACCGACGGCCAGCGCAGCGCGGCCGATGACGCCCACCGCAGCCTCGGCGACTACGTTTCCGAGATGGCGCAGCTGCGCCGCCTGACCCGGGCGAGCGACGGGAAGGTGACCGAGCTGAACGCCCGCACGGCGTCGCTCGTCATCCTCACGGACCGTGCTCGCACCCGGCAACACGTGTCCAACACGGACATTATCGCATCCATCACGGCCGGCGACCGCAAGCTCCGCCAGGCACGCGACATCGTCAGCGTCGCGCATGACCTGCGTGCCGCGGCGCTCGAGGGGCGGCTCGTGAGTGCCGGCGACAGCAAGGTCGTGGGCGACACGGCCCTTCTTGCAGAAGCCCGCATCCGCAACGCCTCCGAGCGGCTTGCGGAAAGTCTGCGGGCGGCAGGCGAAGTCGGGGCGGCGGACCAGCTCAAGGACACGATCGCCGGTGCCGCCACGCGCGACGGCGCGCGCCGCTTTGACGATTGGATCGATCGCCTCATCAAGGTCAACGCGACCGCCGAGCGGGCGCTGCACGACGAGGTCACGCAACTCCTGACCTACGCGGTTCAGGCCGCCGAGACCGAGCAGGCGACCCAGAACATCGCCATCGAGATGCTGGAGCTCGAGCGCATCACCACGAGTGCCCTCGGCGTGCGCGACGCGGATGCCGTGGCCCGCATGGTCGGCGAGAGCAAGCTTCTGGCCCGGACCATGGCCATCCTGCCGATCTCGCCCCTGATCCAGGCGGAGATGATGGAGGCGATGGCGGAGTGGCAGGAACGGCTCTCGACCGCGGGTGACAGCATCCGCGAGCAGAACGCCATCCTGGCCAGGATGGCCACGACGGCCGGCACGATGACGGCGCGTGCCAGCGCGCTCAACGAGATGCTGGCCGCGAATGCCGACCGCATCGGCGAGCTCGTGCGGACGACGCTGGTGATCGGGGCCGCGATCGGCCTCCTGCTCGGGTCGCTGACGGCCTATGTGGTCGCCCGATCGATCACGCGGCCGCTGCGGGAATTGCAGCATCGGATGATCGGCCTCGCGGCCAACCCGGCGGGCCGGCTCATCGCGGAGGCGGATCGGCGCGACGAACTCGGCGCGATGGCGCGGGCCGCGAACGTCTTCGTCACCGAACTCAGCCGCCGGGAGCGCGACCTGCGCAGCGCCAAGGAGCGGGCCGACACGGCCCTGGCCGACCTTCGGGACACGCAGCAGAGCCTGATCCAGGCCGAGAAGCTTGCGTCTCTAGGCCAGCTCGTGGCCGGCGTCGCGCACGAGATCAACACGCCCGTCGGCGTCGCCATGACGACCTCGACGGCGCTCCAGAGCGAGGTCGAGGCACTGCGCCGGAAGCTCGAATCCGGGCGGCTGATGCGGTCCGAGATGACCCGCAGCGTGGATCGTCTGACCGAGGGCGCTCGGCTCACCTTCGTCAACCTCAACCGTGCCGCGGAGCTGGTCTACAGCTTCAAGCAGATCGCTGCCGACCAGGCCTCCGGTGAACGGCGCCGCTTCGAGCTGAAGGGCTGGCTTCACGAGCTGATCACCAGCCTCGGCCCGATGCTGCGCCGCGCCGGGCACGAGATGAAGGTCGATTGTCCGGAGGACATCACCATCGACACCTATCCGGGCGCGCTCGTCCAGGTGATCACGAATCTGATCTCGAATGCGCGCGATCATGCTTTCCCGCATGGCCGGGCCGGCCACCTCGGCATGAAGGTCAGCCGCCTGCCGGGCGAGCGGATCCGCATCGTGTTCTCGGACAACGGCGTCGGCATCCCGCCCGAGCACCTGCCGAAGGTGTTCGACCCGTTCTATACGACGGGCCGGGACCGGGGTTCGACGGGCCTCGGCCTGCACATCATCTACAATCTCGTGACCGGCACGCTCAGCGGCAGGATCGATATCGACAGCCGGCCCGGCGCCGGCACGAGTGTCGCGATCGAGATGCCCATGAGCCTCGGCCCGGCCGAACCCGCACGGGCATCCACGGCCCTCGAGGAGCATGGGGCATGAAACA
>CAXUKK010000061.1:0-1062 GCA_964251455.1 uncultured Enterovirga sp. | reverse complement strand
CGCGCTCGCCGTCGTGGCGCTGCTGGCCGCGACGGGGGCATCGGCGAAGACGCTGGTCTTCTGCTCCGAGGGCGATCCGCGCTCGCTCAACCCGCAGCTCGTCACCGATACGACGGGGATGAATGCCGGCCGGCCGATGTTCAACAACCTGGTCGAGTTCGAGAGCCAGACGCTCCGCATCGTGCCGGCGCTCGCGGAAAGCTGGACGGTCTCCGATGACGGACTCGCCTACACGTTCCGGCTCCGGCGCGGTGTGCAGTTCCACGCGAGCGACGTCTTCCGGCCGACACGGCCCTTCAATGCGGATGACGTGATCTTCTCGATCGACCGGCAATGGAAGGAGGACCATCCCTTCCACAAGGTGTCGGGCCGTCAATACGACTACTTCCGCGACGTCGGCATGCCCGAGCTCCTCGACCGCATCGAGAAGATCGATGACTACACGCTCCGGATCACGATCAAGCGGCCCGAGGCGACGTTCATGCCGAGCCTCGCCATGCCGTTCAATGTCGTGCTGTCGGCCGAGTACGGCGAATTCCTGTCCCGCGAGGGCCGGAAGGAACTGATCGACGAGGCGCCGGTCGGCACGGGGCCGTTCGTGTTCGTCGGCTACCAGAAGGATGTCGCCGTCCGCTACCGCGCCTTTCCGGAATACTGGGCCGGCCGACGGCCCATCGACACGCTCGTCTTCTCGATCACGCCGAATGCCGCCGTGCGGCTGACGAAGCTGAAATCAGGCGAGTGCCACGTCATGGCCTATCCGAACCCGGCCGACGTCGCCCGGATCTTGTCCGATCCCACCCTGACCCTTCTGAGCCAGGAGGGGCTGAACATCGGCTATCTCGGGTTGAACACGACGCGGAAGCCGTTCGACGACATCCGCGTCCGCCGGGCCGTGAACATGGCGATCGACAAGGCCGCGATCGTAGACGCGGTCTATGGCGGCGCCGGGACGGTCGCCAAGAACCCGATCCCGCCGATGCTCTGGTCGCATAACGGCGACGTCGCCGATTACCCGTTCAACCCGGACGCTGCGCGGCTCCTCCTCGCCGAGGCGGGCTA
>CAXUKK010000060.1:3247-10072 GCA_964251455.1 uncultured Enterovirga sp. | reverse complement strand
GCCATCATCAGGTCGAACCAGCGGCGCAGGATCTGCGAGCGTTCCTTGGCGGTCTTGCTCCGCCATGCCGGCAGCGCCGCATCGGCGGCCTTGATAGCGCGCCGCGTTTCGGCCGTGCCCATCTTCGGCACGGTGCCCAGGACATCGCCGGTCGAGGGATTGTCGACCGTGATCGTGCCGCCGCCCTCGGCATCCGCCCAGGCACCGTCGATGTAACCCTGCTGCCGGAACAGCGTCGGATCTTTCAGCGCCCGCGTACCGGTGCGGATATCCACGAAGGTCATCGACGGTCTCCCTGATTTTGGGAGACCTCTAGCACGCTCGTCCGGCGGCGTCCGAGACCTGGGCGCCGGTCAGTATTTCGCGCGGATTACGTCGTGGTACCGATACGCTGTCCGGGCCTTCGCGGGCGGAGGGGCGTTATAGAGCACGCCGCGCGGGATATAATGGGCGTAGAATTCGGCGACAGGCGGCGGCCCGTCGGTCGGCGGCCCGTCGAAGGCGCCCCACCAATGATGGTCGCGGTAGTGATCGATCCCATGCCGGTCGTAGCCGTCGCCCGCACATGCCGGGCCGGCGGCGGCCAGCATCGCGGCGGCAGCGATCATCGTACCCAGTTTCATCGTTTTCCCCGTCAGACCATCGTTGCCGAGCTTCACGCTTTGCCGTTGCGAAGCCCTTGATGCCGACGCCGGAGCGGAACGCTCCTGGGGTTATGGTTTCCAATGCGTGAACCCTGATTCGGCTGCGACAGGCCGCTCTGCCTTGGCTTGTCGGATGCCGGCCATGTGATCCGCGGCCGCGGCACCGACTCGGAACCTCCCCTACCATCTTCGGTTGAACGGCGACGTCACCCGCGTGTCCGGAGTCCAGGCCAATGCTGCTCGCAGAAGACAGCAATCAGGAGATTGAGAACGTCGTCGATCCGAAGGAGGCGGCTGAATCGGCTGGCCTGCGCTACGTGACCGACGACCGGCCGGGCATTCGGCGCAAGGCCGCGGGCGACGGCTTCGCTTACACGGGCGTAGACGGGAAGCCGATCAAGGACGAGAAGAACCTCGAGCGCATCCGCAAGCTCGCGATTCCGCCGGCCTATGTGGACGTGTGGATATGCCCTTTCCCGAACGGGCACATCCAGGCGACGGGCCGCGACGCCAAGGGTCGCAAGCAGTACCGCTACCACGCCAAGTTCCGCGAGGTCCGAGACTCGACGAAATACGAGCACATGCTCGAATTCGCGCGTGGCCTGCCGAAGATTCGGGAGCGCGTATCCGAGCACATGAAACTCCGCGGGATGCCGCGCGACAAGGTGCTGGCGACTGTCGTCTACCTGCTCGAGAACACGCTCATCCGCGTCGGCAACGACGACTACGTGAAACAGAACAAAAGCTATGGTCTGACCACGCTACAGGACAAGCACGTCAAGATCGAGGGCGCCGAGATCAAGTTTCAGTTCAAGGGCAAGTCGGGAAAGACC
Source organism: uncultured Enterovirga sp. (assembly GCA_964251455.1). GTDB lineage: Bacteria > Pseudomonadota > Alphaproteobacteria > Rhizobiales > Beijerinckiaceae > Enterovirga. The sequence continues at coordinate 8,595 of CAXUKK010000060.1, read as the reverse complement.
TGGAACCTCCGCATCAAGGATCGACGCATCGCGAAGATCGTGAAGCAATGCCAGGACATCCCAGGCCAGGAGTTGTTCCAGTATATCGACGACGACGGAAAGCGCCAGGACGTGACCTCCGCCGACGTGAACGCCTACCTGAAGGACATCACGGGCCGGGACATTACGGCGAAGGATTTCCGCACCTGGGCCGGCACGGTCCTCGCCGCGCTGGCCCTCAAGGAATTCGAGACGTTCGATTCCGACGCGAAGGCCAAGAAGAATGTGCGGGCGGCGATCGAAAAGGTTTCGGCGCGGCTCGGCAACACCCCGACAATCTGTCGGAAGTGCTACGTGCACCCGGAGGTGCTGCAATCCTACATGCAGGGCGACCTGATGCTCGACATCAAGGAAGAGGTCGAAGAGGAGCTTCGCGAGAACCTCGCGACCTTGAAGCCGGAGGAGGCAGCGGTGCTGACGCTGCTCGAGGCCCGCCTCGGCCGCGATCTGACCGACACGCTCCGACAGGCTGCCGCGGCGGCCTGACCGCGATCGTACAGACCGGAACGCTCGGCCGAAGCGGCGTTTGTACGCGTCGATAAGGCCGGAGCCACTATGCGCGTCCATCACCTGAATTGCGGCTGCATGTGCCCCGTCGGCGGCGCGCTGTTCGACGGTTTCAGCCGCGGCGTGCGGGGCACGCTGATCTGCCATTGTCTGCTCATAGAAACCGAGCAGGGGCTGGTGCTCGTCGATACCGGCTTCGGCAGCCGCGATATCGAGGAGACCTATCCGCGGCTGAGCCCGCTCTTCGTGCACCTGAACCAGATCCAGTTCGAGCATCGCTACACGGCGCTGGACCAGGTCCGAAAGCTCGGCTTCTCGCCGGCAGACGTCCGCCACATCGTCCTGACGCATCTCGACTTCGATCACGCCGGCGGCCTCGACGATTTCCCTGACGCGACCGTGCACGTCATGGCCGACGAGATAGAGGCGGCGCGCAACCGGCGCGGCTTCATCGCCCGTAACCGCTACCGCCCGCAACAATGGGACAGCGTGAAGCATTGGCGCTTCTACGGTGAAACGGGCGAGAGCTGGTTCGGCTTCGATGCCGTTCGCGACCTCCACGGTTTGCCGCCCGAGATCCTGCTGGTCCCGCTACCCGGCCATACCTGGGGCCACGCGGGGGTGGCCGTCGATACGCCGGAGGGATGGCTCTTCGATGCCGCCGATACCTATTTCTTCCGCCACGAGATGGACCAGCGCGAGCGCCACGCGCCAATTGGTGCGCGCGCCTACCAGCGCTTGATGGCGGTGGACCACGACCTTCACCTGCACAACCAGGCTCGGCTGCGCGATCTCGCCATGGATGACGAGGCCGGGATCCGGATTTTCTGCAGCCACGATGCCGTCGAGTTCGCGGCGCTGACCGGGTCCGGCGAGGTTGAAGCGCCGCGCTGAGCCGTCAGGGCCTGCAGAGCGCGATTCGCTCGTCGCGGCGCCGGACCCACTGCACCACGGGGATAGTCAGCAAGACCATCCAGAGCTTGCCCAGGATCTGGCCCGGGAGGAACTCGAAGCTGCCGAAGGCGAAGTAGAGAAACACGGCCGAGTCCACGGCGAGCCCGACGATGCTCGACGCGACAACGGCCGTGACGAAGCGGCGGCGCTGCAGGGGCGTATAGACGAACAGGTCCGCAAGTTCCGACAGGAGAAACGCGCCGGCGGACGCGACCACGATCGCGGCTGGAGCGATCCAGGCCGATAACAGCGCGCCGATCACGATCGCCCCAAAGCCCGCCGCGAGCCCAAGCCGGCGCTGCACGAGGTCGCGCAGGACGAGCCCAAGGCCCACCATCAACACGCCAGAGGGAGCCAACATGCCCGGCGCGACCGGGATCAGGCACGGGCCGCCTGGCGGGCACACGGTCCCGACATGGCCGATGAGCCAGTTCGCGGCTGGAATGGTCGCGATGAAGAACGCGAGCGCGGCCACGCCTTCTGCGCGCAATCGGGTCTGAGTCATGCCGGGAGGTCTCCAGCCTCCCTTTCAGCGCAGGATCGCCGGGCAGGTCAAGAAACGCGCTTGCACGGCTGATCAGCGCGAGATGCGGTTCCCAACGATCGTGCGATAGATCTCGTCGAAAACCGGCTCGAGTTGCTTCACGTCCGTCACGGAATAGTACTTGCTTGGGTCGGACGCGCAGTCTCTCAGGAGATCTTCGTTCTTGCTGTCGATAATGCGCGCTGCAAAGATCACTATCTTGTCGGTCTTGATTGAGTCACAGACTTGGCGCGTGCGGGCGTTCATGACTGCGTCGACGGTCGTTCCACGCATTTGGGTGTTGTCGCCGTCGGTCATGAAGACGATGTACTTGGTCAGGCTTTTCGTTCCGAACGGCAGGGCGTTCGTAACCGGCTCGCTTGGAGACAGGAGATGATATCCCCAGACCAGCCCGATCGTTAGATTGGTGTTCCCGCTGGCGTTCATGCCATCGATCGAGGCATGCAGCGCGGCGTAGTCGTTGGTGAGCGGGAGGATCGGCCCGATACCGCAGGGGATGGGCGCGCGCGTGGTGTCGGGCGAGAAGAGCGTGCTCGGGACACCTGGGCTCGGCGGATAATCCTTGACGTCGTTGGGCTGGTCACGGTCCCAGATGCAGCCCGCCGCTGTCGGATTCGTGCTCCAGTAACTCGTCTGAGTGGAATCGACCCACCATGACGTTTTGAGGGTTCCAAGATTGACATTCGTATCGAACGGCACGATCCCGATGCGAACGGCGCTGGCACTATTCTCGGCGTTCCCCATTTTCGTGAGGAAGCTGTTCGCTGCTTCCTTGAGTGTCTGCAGCTTGTTCGCGTTGTTCATCGACCCCGTGTTGTCGAGCACGAGGATCACTTCGGCCTTCGTGTTGTAGACGGCCTCCGACGTCGCTGCGACGGGCACCGACTTGAAGCCAAGTACGTTCATCAGCGTCGTCGGTACGGCGGCCGTCGCATCCACCCGCACGCTTTCCGACATGAACGTGACCTTGACGTTCATGTCGGCGATCTTCTCGGTCGAGAAGCTCTTGCGCACGTACTCGGTCGCGCTAGCGTCCGAGGTCAGCGTCGTGCTGGACTGGTCGTAGGTCTTCGCGGCCAGAAGCGCAGCGCCGTCGACGGCACGCTGCAGGTTCGTCTGCACGTTCGCGGCGCGCGAATAATCCATCGCGGCGCCGACCACGCCGATCAGCACCAGCGCCGCGAAGGCGAACATGAGGGAGACGCTGCCCTGCGGGTCGCCCCAAAACTGCTTCACGGTGGATGTCATGGTCTCCATCCGGAATCCTGCCGGACGGTAAGGCCGCAACCATTACGACGGCCTTTCCGGGCGGCACACAGCCCGGCGGAGTGCTCGATCGTGCTGGAGCGCGGTTAATGCTTCCTCTCTGCCGCCCACGTGGCGAAGCCATCCGCCCTGAGCCGGCAGGCCGGACAGGTGCCGCAGCCATAGCCCCATTCGTGCTTGTGCGTGCGGTCGCCGAGGTAGCAAGTGTGCGTTTCGTCGATGACGAGGTCGAGGAACTCGGCCCCGCCGATCCGTTCGGCCAGCGCGAAGGTCGCAGCCTTGTCCCGCCACATGAGAGGCGTGTGCAGGACGAGCCGCGTCTCCAGCCCGAGATTGAGCGCGACCTGCATCGCCTTGATCGTGTCGTCGCGGCAATCCGGATAGCCCGAGTAGTCGGTCTCGCAGACGCCGAGCACGATGTGCCGGCATCCTCGCCGATACGCGACGGCGGCTGCGAGGCCGAGGAAGATGAGGTTGCGGCCAGGCACGAAGGTGGTCGGCAGCCCGCTCCCGGCCGTTGCGATCTCGACATCCCGCGTCAGCGCCGTCTCGGAGATCAGCCCCAGCGCTTCGACGGTGAGCCGGTGGTCTGGCCCGAGGCGCCCATCCCCGATCGCTCCGGCCTTGGAAAGCGCTTCGCGGAGCCCGGCCCGGCATTCCAGCTCGACGGCATGGCGCTGGCCGTAATCGAAGCCGATGGTTTCCACCTCCGGAAAGCGCTGCAGGGCCCAGGCGAGGCAGGTCGTCGAATCCTGCCCTCCCGAGAACAGCACCAGGGCGCGAGCGTCGGATAACGATACGGCCACGCTCAGCTCCTGGTCCTTCGCGAACGCGGACGAGCTCTAATCGAACAGGCTGGACACGCTCGACTCGGTCGAGGTTCTGGCAATGGCCTCGCCCATGAGGGGCGCTATCGTGATGACCCGGATGTTGCGGGCAACCTTCACGGCTTCGGTGGGCTGGATGGAGTCGGTCACGACGAGCTCCTTGAGCTTGGAGCTCGCGATCCGGGACACGGCCCCGCCCGACAGCACCGCATGCGTGATGTAGGCGTACACGTCCTTCGCACCCTGCGCGAGCAATGCCTCGGCCGCGTTGCACAGCGTGCCGCCGGAATCGACGATGTCGTCGACGAGGATGCACGAGCGGCCCTCCACGTCGCCGATGATGTTCATCACCTCGGACTCGCCGGGCCGCTCGCGGCGCTTGTCCACGATCGCCAGGGGAGCGTCGATGCGCTTGGCGAGGGCGCGCGCGCGCACGACGCCGCCGACATCGGGCGAGACCACGACCTTGTCCGAATGGTTCATCCGCTCCTTGACGTCGCGAACCATGACGGGTGCGGCGAAGAGGTTGTCGGTCGGGATGTCGAAGAAGCCCTGGATCTGCCCGGCATGGAGGTCGATAGTCAGGACACGGTCCACACCCGCATGCGTGATCAGGTTGGCCACGAGCTTCGCCGAGATCGGCGCCCTCGACGACGATTTCCGATCCTGCCGGGCATAGCCGAAATACGGGATCACGGCCGTGATGCGGCGCGCAGACGCGCGGCGCAGAGCATCCGTGATGATCAGAAGTTCCATCAGGTGGTCGTTCGTCGGGGACGACGTCGACTGCACGATGAAGGTGTCTTCGCCGCGGACGTTCTCGCCGATCTCGACGAAGATCTCCATGTCCGCAAAACGCCGAACCGTGGCGCGGGCGAGCGGGACCTTCAGGTATTTCGCGATCGCATCCGCGAGCGGCCGGTTCGAGTTTCCCGCAACAAGCTTCATCGGGAGGGTTTCACGCCACGGACATGGGAGCCACCCGAGAGCAGCCTTCGGCGCCGCGCTCTTAGCAGCGTCACGTGGACGTCACAACCAGTACCGTTCGCAACTGCAACATAGGTTAAGATGCGGTCGCGGCGGCATCGGGCCGCTTTCCCGGCTCTACGCGCCCGCCTACATGGGGCCGGATGAGTCGTGTTGCCGCCAACGACGTCCCGCCGGACATCCTCGACGACGAGCGAGATGACGAGGAGCTTGCGCCCGAAGGC
>CAXUKK010000060.1:0-3237 GCA_964251455.1 uncultured Enterovirga sp. | reverse complement strand
GGCGGGTCGGGGATCGAGCTCGACTTCCAGGCCACCCCGGATTCGATCGAGGCCGGGGCCAACGTCATTCGCCGCTTCTGGTCGACGCTCCCGATGGCGCCGGGCGTCTATCGCATGATCGATGCAAAGGGCGACGTGCTGTACGTGGGCAAGGCGAAGAGCCTGAAGGCGCGCGTCGGCTCCTACGTGCGCGGCCCGGGGCATTCGAACCGCATTACCCGGATGATCGCCGAGACGGCCTCGATGGAGTTCGTCACGACGGCGACCGAGACGGAAGCCCTGCTGCTCGAGGCGAACCTCATCAAGCAGCTCCGGCCCCGCTACAACGTCGTGCTCCGGGACGACAAATCGCTGCCCTACATTCTGCTGACCGCGGATTCCGAGGCGCCTCAGGTCGTCAAGCACCGTGGTGCGCGTAACCGGAAGGGCTACTTCTTCGGTCCCTTCGCGAGCGTATGGGCGGTCAACCGCACCATCAACGCGCTTCAGCGCGCGTTCCTTCTGCGCTCCTGCTCCGATTCCTACTACGAGAACCGGACCCGACCCTGCCTGCTGTTCCAGATCAAGCGCTGCTCGGGCCCCTGCACCGGCGAGATCGAGCTGCCGGAATACGGCAAGCTCGCCGAGGAGGCGCGCCTCTTCCTGTCCGGGCGCTCGAGCACCGTGAAGGACAAGCTGGCGGCCGAGATGAACCACGCCGCGGAGGATCTGGAGTTCGAGCGCGCCGCCCGCTACCGCGACCGGCTCGCGGCGCTGTCCGCCGTGCAGTCGACGCAAGGCATCAACACTCAGAACACCGAGGAGGCGGACGTCATCGCCATCGATGACCAGGCTGGGCAGTTTTGCGTCGAGGTGTTCTTCTTCCGCAACCACCAGAACTGGGGCAACCGCGCCTATTTTCCGCGGGCTGACAAATCCGTGTCGCGCGCGGAGGTCCTGGCGTCGTTCGTCGCGCAATTCTACGACGACAAGCCGCCGCCACGCCTCGTTTTCCTGTCGGAAGACATCGAGGAATGCGCGCTTCTGGCCGCTGCCCTCACTGTCAGGGCCGGCAGGAAGGTCGAGGTGTCGGTGCCGCAGCGGGGCGAGCGGCGCAACTTGATCGAAGCGGCCCTGCGCAACGCGAAGGAGGCGCTCGGACGCCGTCTTGCCGAGACCTCCAGCCAGGCGAAGCTCCTGGCCTCGCTCGGGGCGGCCTTCGGCCTGGGACGCGTGCCGCGCCGCATCGAGGTCTACGACAACTCGCACATCATGGGCACGAACGCGGTCGGCGCCATGATCGTGGCGGGCCCGAGCGGGCTCATGAAGACGCATTACCGCACCTTCAACATGAGGTCGGAGGACCTCACGCCGGGCGACGATTACGCCATGATGGGCGAGATGCTGCGCCGGCGGTTCGCCCGGCTGGTGAAGGACGCGCCGCGGGAGGCGCCTGCCCCGTCCTTCCCCGCTGCCCAGGCCCGGGAGGGAGCCAACGGCGCATCTGATGGTACAAACGGCCTCGATGGGTCCTACGAGGGGCCGCTTAGCGGCCCACCGCGGGAGGAGGTCGTGGCTGCCGTCGAGGAGAGTTTCGCCGATCCGGATACGTTCCCGGCCTGGCCGGATCTCGTCCTGATCGACGGCGGCAAGGGCCAGCTCGAAGCGGCGCGTGCAGCCTTGGAGGAGGTCGGCGCGACGGGGGTGGCCCTCGTCGGCGTTGCGAAGGGTCGGGACCGCGACGCTGGGCGCGAGACGTTCTTCATTCCCGGCCAGGCGCCGATCAGGCTGCCGCCGCGCGACCCTGCCCTGTATTTTGTGCAGCGGCTGCGCGACGAGGCGCATCGCTTTGCGATCGGCGCGCATCGGGCCAAGCGCAAGCGCGAGATGACGAAGAGCCCGCTCGACGAGATCCCGGGCATCGGCCCGTCGCGGAAACGCGCCCTGCTGCACCATTTCGGGACCATGAAGGCGATCCAGCGCGCTGCGCTCGACGACCTCATGCGGGCCCCAGGCGTGAACGCCGCCACCGCCCGCACGGTCTACGACTTCTTCCGGGGCAGCCCCAGTTAGGCGCGGCGTGCATACCCGCCCCCGGTTGACGCTGTCCCGCCCAGCATGCTTCCTCGCGCGATGACACTGGCTTCGCCGATGCGACGCTCCCCGGCGCTGAACCTGCCCAATCTGCTGACCTATTCGCGCGTGGCAGCCGTGCCGGTCGTCGCGGGCCTCCTGTTCTGGCCTGAGGATTTCTGGTCTCGCTGGGTCGCACTCTCGGTCTACATCGCGGCCGGCATCACCGACTATTTCGATGGCTATTTCGCCCGCGCCTATGCGCAGCACTCGATGCTGGGCCGGATGCTTGACCCGATTGCAGACAAGCTGCTCGTCGCCGCCTGCCTGCTGATGCTGACCACCGACCATACGATCAGCGGCGTTCACCTCTGGGCCGCGATCGTTATTCTCTGTCGCGAGATCCTGGTCTCCGGCCTGCGCGAGTACCTGGCCGAGCTGAAGGTCGGCATGCCCGTCTCGCGCGTGGCGAAATGGAAGACCGCCTTCCAGCTGGTGGCCCTCGGGTTCCTGATCGCCGGCCCTGCGGGTGAGGTCATCCTTCCGGGCACGGTCACGATCGGCCTCGTGCTCCTGTGGCTCGCGGCCGCGCTCACCATCTTCACCGGGTGGGACTATCTCAAGACCAGCATCGATTACGCAATCAAAAGCGGCACCCCTTGAAATGAAGCTCGTGTATTTCGCCTGGGTTCGCGAGCGCGTCGGCCAGGCCGAAGAGAACGTGCAGCCGCCGGCGGGTGTCGAAACCGTCTCCGAACTCGTAGGCTGGCTGAAGACCCGCGGCGAAGGCTACGCGCATGCCTTCGAAAACGAACGCGTCATCCGGGCCGCGATCGATCACGTGCACGTCAAGCCGGATGCGGCGCTCGCAGGGGCGCGCGAGGTCGCGTTCTTTCCGCCCATGACGGGCGGCTGAGCGATTCCCGCATGACCCCAACGGTCAGGATCCAGCGCGAGGATTTCGACGTCGCGGCCGAAATCGAGGCGCTGAGCGCGGGCCGAACGGATACCGGTGCGGTTGCGAGTTTCACCGGCCTTTGCCGTGACGAGAATGGCAGGTTGTCGGCACTCGAACTCGAGCATTACCCGGGCATGGTGGAGGCGGAGATGTCGCGCGTCGCCGAGCGGGCGGCGTCCCGCTGGCCGCTCATCGGCCTCACGGTCATCCACCGCTTCGGCCTGATC
>CAXUKK010000059.1:0-10144 GCA_964251455.1 uncultured Enterovirga sp. | reverse complement strand
GCCAAGGACCCGGCGGTCCGGGCTCCCGAGGAGCGCGTCTTGGAGACGTATTACGACGCGCTGCTCGTTTATCCGGTCGGTAAGTCGCGCATCGTCTCGATCGAGTTCCGCGCGAAGGATCCGGATCTCGCCGCAAAGGCCGCAAACACCGTCGCCGAACTCTACCTGACGCAGGGCGAGGACGCGAAGAAGGACATGGCGCGCTCCGCCTCTACCTGGCTCGGCTCCAATATCGACGGGCTGCGCACGCGCGTCGCGGAATCCGAGGCGAGGGTCGAGGCGTTCCGCGCCAGGACGGGCCTTCTCTCCGGCACGGGCACGAACACGCTGTCCGCCCAGCAGCTCTCGGATCTCTCCGGCCAGCTCGGGCAGGCGCGCACGGCGCAGAGCGATTCGCAGGTGAAGGCCCAGATGATCAAGGACCTGGTTCGCGAAGGTCGGGCCTTCGAGATACCGGACGTGGCAAACAACGAGCTCATCCGCCGGCTCGTGGAGCAGCGGATCAACCTGCGCGCGCAGCTCGCGCTCGAACTCCGGACACTCATGCCCCAGCATCCGCGGATCAAGGAGCTCAATGCGCAGCTGCAGGATCTCGAAGGGCAGGTCCGCGGCGCGGCCGAGCGGACGTCCCGGACGCTTGAAAACGACGCGCGCATTGCCGGCAGCCGCGTCCAATCGCTGGAAACCGCGATCGATCAGCAGAAGAAGGTGGTCGTTCAGGCGAACGAGAACGAGGTGCAGCTTCGTGCACTCGAGCGCGAGGCCAGGACCCACCGCGAGCAGCTCGAATCCTACCTGACCCGCTACCGGGAGGCGACTGCCCGCGACGCCGAGAACGCCACCCCGCCGGATGCGCGCATCGTTTCCCGAGCCGTCGTGCCGCAGATCGCCTCGTTCCCGAAGAAGCTGCCGATCATCGCGATCACGACGTTTGCGACCCTGATGTTGTCGGCCGGTGCGGTCGTTGCCCGCGAGCTCCTCGGCTCGGGCGCACCTCGTCCGGCGGCCCCCCTCCCGGCGCCGACGCTCGCGTCCGTCCAGCCGGCGACGACGCGCAGCTTCGACCATGTGCTCACGCCCGACTTCACGCCGGACCGGGCGCATCCGGGACGTCTCCATGCTGGCCCGGTGAGCGCCGAGATCCTGACGCCCGCGACGGACCGGGAGGCCCGCTACGATTTCCGCAACCTGGTCGAACGGCTCGAACGCCTGCCGGCGCAGGACCGGGCACGGCGGATCCTCGTCGCCGGAGTCGATCGCGGCTCTGAGGCCGTGGATGTCGGACATGGTCTCGCCCTGACGCTCGCCTCCTTGGGCCGCGCGATCCTGATCGAGATCGATCCAGACGAGGGCGTGTCGGTGGAGAAGGGCTTCACGGATCTGGTGGCCGGCGAGACCTCCTTTGCCGATGTCATCTCCCGCGAGGCAGGGTCGAAGCTGCACCGCATCCCGGTCGGCACCATCAAGTACGATGCGCTCGCGGCCGAGCCCGAGGCGCTGGACGTCACGGTTTCCGCGCTCGAGAAGACGTATGAGTGGATCGTCTGCGTCTTCCGCGTGAACACCCGCACGGACCTTGTCCGCCTGTTCGCACCGCGGGTCGACGCGGTGGTGATCGCGTCCAATCTCGAGCCGGCGAACCAGGACCTGGTGCGCGCCTACGAGGAGACGCAGGAGGCGGGTGCCTCGGACGTGATGGTGGCGCGCGAACAGGCGGCGACGGAGGTCGGCAGCCAGGCCGCCTGATCAGGCGGCCGCCTTGGCCCGGCGCAGCCTCGCGACGAGCTGCATGGCGCGCGGGTTCTGCTTGACCCGCCGCTTCAACCCGGCGAGCGAGCGCCGGGCCAGGGCATAAAGGGCGCCCTTGCGGCTGACGGGCAGGAAAACGTCGACCAGCTCCACGGTATCGTTGCAGAAGGTGCGCTTGTAGCGCGCCTCTCCAACGCCGAGATCGAAGAAGCGCCGTCCGCGCAGGCATTGCTCACGCACGACGCGCGACACGAGGATGTCCCCCGGGCTGTATTTCGTGGCTTCCTTGCAGGCCTCGAACGAGATGAACATGCCGGACAGCCTGTTCGCATCGGCGGCACCGCCGAGCACCGCCGCGACGCGGTCCCCGACCAGCAATCCGTAGAGCTCGATCGCCGGAACGCCGTCGGCCAGTCCGTCGAGGGCCGCATTGCGCAGGAAGCCCCGTATGCCGACGTCGCAGAAAGGATCGGGGATCCCGAGCTCGCGGAAACGCTCCTCCTTCTGGCTGAAGAATGCCTCCAGCAGCAGGTCGATCTCTGCTTCTGTCCGGGCTTGCAGGAACCTGACCTCGCCGAGCTTCGCCAGGCCTCGCTCCTTGTTGCGGAGGCGCTTGCGCGCCTCGTTCGACATGGAGCGGTTGGCGGTCGCGTCCGGGTCGGCCTCGAGCCGAACCTCGTATGCGTCGCTTGGGCTTGGGGTCCCGAACGCGGCAAGTGGATTGGGCTCGCCCGCCCAGCACCTCGGCACATGCGGTACTGCGAAGACGTCGATGCCGATCTCGCCAGCGATGCGGCGCAGCGCAGGGAGGAGTTCGGCCGGCTGAAGCGAGCCTGCGGCGTGGGGAGGAGCGACGCCGAGATTGAAGTTGGCGTGCTTGCCGCCGATCGCCACCGCGATTCGAAGGCCGAGCGGGCGCTCGACCGCAAAGGGCAGGATGAGAATCGGGCGGTTCGCCGCGTCCGAGATGATCGCCACCCGGATATCGGCTGATGGCGTCACGGACGCTGTGAAGGCCGAGATCCAGTCGAAGCGCTGATAGGGCGAGAACGACCCGCCATGTGCCTCGGCCGCGCGCCATATCCGCTCGGCACCGGACAGGCCGGAGACGACCTGGATCCTGAAGGTGTCTCCCGCCGAACCTCGGCGCGACAGGGAGGCGGGGGAGGCTACGGCCGCGGCACTCGACATGAACAGCCCTTCTGGCCGCGCGCGGCTCGGCAGCCGCGTCCCGGGCCCGATATCGGCCGGGACGGTAACGGAGCTTTGTTAAGTGGGGGCTAAGTGGATCGGGGACGTTCGGCGTAGCGCAGCATGGGGACCGGCCTGAAACATCGCGTCATCGGGGCCGGCTTTCGGGCCATCGCGGCAATTGGTGCCGATCGATGGCTGGCGCCGCTCGCCCGCGGACGCGGCGTCATCCTCACCTTCCACCATGTCCGGCCGCCGCAAGCCGATCCGTTTCAGCCGAATGCCTTGCTGGCGATCACGCCCGAGCACCTCGAGTCGACGTTGCGCGTCGTCCGCGATCTCGGGTTCGACTTGGTTTCGCTCGACGAGGTGCCGGACCGCCTGAGGGCCGCGGAGGGCGAGCGCCCCTTCTGCGCACTGACATTCGACGACGGATATCGCGACAACCGCGACCACGCCCTGCCGATCCTGCGCCGGCACGGCGCACCGTGGACGCTTTTCGTCACGGCGGATTATGCGTCCGGCCACGGGCGGCTCTGGTGGCTCGAGCTGGAGGAAGTGGTGCGGCGGCGCGACAGGCTCACGCTTCGTGGGTCGGACGGCTCGATAGCCGAGCTGCCGGCCGGCAACGCAGCCGAGAAGGCAGCGGCCTTCGCCGCCGCCTACGCCGCCCTGCGGTCAGGCCCGGAAGAGGTGCTGCGCGACACGATCGCCACCTGGTGTGCGGAGATCGGGCTCGACGTGACCGAACTCGTCAGGCGCCACTGCATGAGCTGGGACGAACTCGGCCAGGTCGCGCGCGAGCCCGGCGTCATGATCGGCGCGCATACGCTGAGCCACCCGATGCTGGCCAAGCATGACCGCGGCCGCGCCTGGCTCGAGATCGAAGGCGGCCGGGCCGCCATCACCGACAAGCTCGGGACCGAGCCGCGGCATCTTTCCTATCCGGTCGGCGATCCGACCTCGGCCGGCCCGCGCGAATTCCAGCTGGCTGCGGAGGCCGGTTACGCGACCGCCGTGACGGCCCGCCCGGGCCATGTCTTCCGCGAACATGCAGATTATCTCACGGCGCTGCCGCGCGTTTCGGTGAATGGGCTGTACCAGAACGAGGCGGCCATCCGGGCACTCCTGTCCGGCGCTCCGTTCCTCCTCTGGAACAGGGGCCGTCGCGTCGACGTGAGCTGATCCGCCTTCAAACGGACAGCTCCCGGCACAGACGCCCGAGCCACGAGGTCGGGGCCGGACATGCGCTCTGCCCGATCGACCAGAGCTTTCCGCGCCAGGCATGGACCGCGACGGTGCCTGGCCCGATCAGGGCGGTCGCCGCTCGGTCATCCGGGTCCGTCAGGAGATGCGCCTGATCGTCGCTCAACGGATAAAAGGTGTCGCGGGGGCTCGCCCTGTCCTCCAGCCCAAGGCGCCGGATGAAATAGGTCAGGGCGCGGGGACCGATCGCGAGCCGGTCCGGGTCGAACGGGATCGTCTTGCCGATCAGGATCTCGAGTTCCCGCTTCACGCGGATGTGGCCGGTCGCCCAGGGCGCGCGGATCGGGACGCGGTTCAGCGCATCCAGATAGACTCGCAGGAGTTCGGAGCGGGCCGGGATGTGCAGGACCGCGTTGTTGATGCGCCTCTGGCTGAGCCAGCCGAAGACGTAGTCCTCTTCGCCGGGAGGCGGCGTGATGGGCCGCCTGAAGATGCAATCCGCGTCGGTCCAGATGCCCCTCGATTGTTCCATCAGCATGAGCCGAAGGTAATCGGCATAGAAGGCGTGGTTGCCGCGGCGGCGGTAGAGATCGGCCATGGGGTGTTCGGCCATGACCTCACGGACGTCGACGATCGCGTGATGGAGGTTCTGGCGCCTCAGCCCGGCGACATCGCGTGCGAAGACCTCGACCTCATGGCCGGCGGCCAGCATCGACGCGATGCTGAGGCGCTCCAGCCAGCTGACCGGCCCGTCCCAGTAGGTGACGAGTTTACGCATCCGCGGAGGGCAGGGGTGACGGCCGCGCCGGCCCTAGCTTCGCCGGCCGCCTTCCATCCAGCGGATCAGGGGCATCAGCGGCAGGATCCAGACCGTGCCGAGCAGGCAGTACGTGATCGTCTGCACCAAAGGCGGCGCGTTGACGATCCGGCTGTCCGCGAGCGCGATCGCGAACAGCGCGTAGACGCAGACGAAGACGAGGATCGTGATCGTGCCGACCAGCGTTCGCAAGCGACGGGGCATGGCGGTCCTTTCGGAATGGGTGCGGCTCCGGCGTTCGTTGCCGGGTCCCGTGGCCGGTTCTATGTGTCGCCGGGTCTGCGCCCGCAAGGGCCGGGTCGGGAGCGCTTGATGACGATCGCGTCGGCTGAGTTCGGTGGAGCTGTGCGGGAGGTTGCTCCGAGGGAAGGCGCCGGGCGCGCTGTGCGCATCTGGCTCTACGCGCTGGCGGCGCTGGTCGTGGTGATGGTCGGGATCGGCGGCGCGACGCGGCTCACCGGCTCAGGCCTGTCGATCACCGAGTGGAAGCCGGTCACGGGCGCGGTCCCGCCGCTGTCCGACACGGGCTGGCAGGCCGAGTTCGAGAAGTATCGCGGCTCGTCGCAGTATCAGAACCTGAACCGCGGGATGGAGCTGCCGGAATTCAAGACGATCTATTGGTGGGAATGGAGCCACCGCCAGCTCGGCCGGCTGATAGGGATCGCGTTTTTTCTGCCCCTCCTCGTCTTCTGGTGGCGCGGTGCCCTCACTCGTCGCATCGCGTCGGCGCTTCTCGGGATCGGCGTTCTCGGGGGGCTGCAGGCGACGGTCGGCTGGATCATGGTTGCGTCGGGGCTGCAGCCCGGCATGGTTGCCGTTGCGCCGCTCAAGCTCGCCCTGCATCTCGTCCTCGCGAGCCTGATCCTGGTGCTGCTCGTCTGGGTGGCGGCGGGCCTTCGTGCGCCGCGCCGAGACCCGGAGCCGGCGCAAGCGTTCGCTCCGGCGATCGCCTTTCTTGGTCTCGTGCTCCTGCAGATCGCGCTGGGCGGCCTGGTCGCAGGCTCGCGGGCCGGCCTGACCTACAACACCTGGCCCCTTATGGACGGGCAGTTCATCCCACCCGCCGAGGCGCTCCTGTCCGTCCGTCCGGCCATCGAGAACTTCATCGACAACCCGCTGACCGTGCAGTTCCAGCACCGCATGCTTGCCTATCTCGTCGTCGCCTTCGCGCTATGGCACGCCTGGCGCATGCGCCGCGCCGCCCCGGGGAGTTCGGCCGCCCGGAGTGCGACCGGCCTCGCCGCCATGGCGCTTGCCCAGATGGGGCTCGGCATCGTTACGCTGCTGCTGGCCGTGCCGCTCTGGGCCGGCCTGGCACATCAGCTCTTCGCCATGGCACTCGTCGTCATGGCGAGCGTGCATGCGCGGCTGTCGCTGCCGGCGAGAGCGCCTCGCCGTCGCGGCGCGCTCGCGCCTGTCCCAGCCGGTGCGCTGCATTGACCAGGGACACGTGCGAGAAGGCCTGCGGAAAGTTGCCGAGCTGGCGCTTGAGGCCCGGATCGTACTCTTCCGCGAGAAGGCCCAGATCGTTTCGGATCGCGAGCAGCCGTTCGAACAGCGCTGACGCATCGTTCAGCCGACCGATGCGGATCAGCGCATTGACCAGCCAGAACGAGCACGCGAGGAAGGCGCCTTCCTCGCCAGGCAGGCCGTCCTCCGCCTCCTCCGGCCGGTAGCGCAACACGAAGCCCTCGACGAGAAGATCGCGCTCGACCGCCTCGACGGTCGCAGCGATGCGCGGGTCGTCGTCGGGCAGGAACTCGAGCACGGGCAGGAGCAGAAGACTCGCGTCCAGGTTCCGTGAGCCGTATGCCTGGACGAAGCAGCCCCGCTCGGCGTCGAAGCCGTTGTGGCAGACATCCGCGTGGATCTCGTCGCGGATCGCACGCCAGCGTTCGAGCGGAGCATCGTCCAGACCGAATTCCTCGGCGCTCTTGATGCAGCGGTCGAACGCCACCCAGGCCATCACCTTGGAGAAGGTGAAATGGCGAGGCGGTCCGCGCATCTCCCAGATCCCCTCATCAGGCTCGCGCCAGATGGTCTCCAGGTGGGCCAGCATCGAGCGCTGCAGCGCCCAGGCCTGGTCGTCCTCGGGCAGGCCCCCGCGCCGCGCTCCATGCAGGAGCATCATGACCTCGCCGAAGACGTCGAGCTGGCGCTGCGACGAGGCGGCATTGCCGACGCGCACGGGCCGGGAGCCTTCGAACCCCGGCAGCCAGGTCACGTCCCACTCGGTCAGCCGACGCTCGCCCGCGACGCCGAACATGATCTGCATCTGGTCGACGCTGCCGGCCATCGCGCGCACGAGCCAGTCGCGCCAGGCCCGCGCCTCCTCGAAATAGCCGCCGCTCATGAACGCGAAGAGCGTGATCGCGGCGTCGCGCAGCCAGCAAAAGCGGTAGTCCCAGTTCCGCGGGCCGCCCGGCCATTCCGGCAGCGACGTCGTCGGTGCGGCAACGATGCCGCCGGTAGGCGCATAGGTGAGCGCCTTCAGGGTGATCAGCGACCGCACCACCGCCTCGCGCCAATGCGGCGCGAGCGCCACGTTGCCGTTCGATGCGCCGGGGTCGTAGCGGTTGGCCCATTCGGACCAGAAGGCCTCGGTTTCCTCCAGCGCGAGAAACGGGTCGATCGGATCCGGACAAGGGTGGTGAGAAGGGCTGTAGGTCAGGACGAACGGGATGCATTCGCCTGCCGCCACCGTGAACTCGGATACGGTCGACATGCCCTCGCCGTGCATCTCCGCCGGGGTGCGCAGCACGCCCATGTCCGGCCCCGCGATCGCTCGGAGCGACCCGTCGTCCAGGCGCGTGACCCAGGGGATCGTGTGGCCGTAGCCGAACCTGAGCGTCAGCTCCATGCGCAGCCGGACGGCGCCGCTCTCGCCGCGCACGATCCTGACGATGTCCGAGTACTTGCCGCGCGGCGGCATCAGATCGATGAGCGTGACAACTCCATCGGGTGTCTTGAAAGTCGTCTCCAGAATAAGGGTGTCGCCACGGTAGCGGCGCGAGACAGGGCCGCCCGCCGCTTCCGGAGCGATCTTCCACTGACCGTGCTCCGGCGTCCCAAGGATCGCGGCGAAACACGCGTCGGAGTCGAAGCGCGGCCAGCACAGCCAGTCGATCGAGCCGTCGCGGCCCACCAGGGCCGCGGTCTCGCAATCCCCGATCAGGGCGAAGTCTTCGATCCGGCAACCAGCCATCGAGCCGGGAACTCCTGAGGGCGAGAGCCGTCTCTGCCGGACGCGATAAGTGCCTGGACGGTAATGCGTTCCGGCCCGGCCGACTGGTGAGCGGGCGTTTACGCTACGAGAGCGCCTGATCGAGGTCGGCGATCAGGTCCGCCGGGTCCTCGAGGCCGATCGAGAGCCGCACCACCTCGGGCCCGGCACCCGCGGTCATCTGCTGCGCCTCGGTAAGCTGGCGATGCGTGGTCGAGGACGGGTGGATGACGAGCGAACGCGTGTCGCCGATATTCGCCAGATGGGAGAAGAGCTTCAGGTCCGAGACGAGCTTCACGCCGGCCTCGTAGCCGCCCTTCACCCCGAAGGTGAACACCGCGCCCGCCCCCTTCGGGCAATAGCGCTGCGCCAGGGCATGGTACCTGTCCTGCGGCAGGCCGGGATAGCTTACCCATGAGACGCGCTCATGCGTCGACAGGAAGCGCGCGACCTCGAGCGCCGAATCCGACTGGCGCTGCATGCGCAGCGGCAGCGTCTCGATCCCCTGCAGGATCAGGAACGCGTTGAAAGGCGAGAGTGCCGGGCCGAGGTCGCGCAGGCCGAGCACACGGCAGGCGATCGCGAAGGCGAAATTGCCGAATGTCTCGCCCAGGATCATGCCGCCATATTCCGGGCGCGGCTTGGAGATCATTGGGTAGCGGTCGTCGCCCGACCAGTTGAAGGAGCCGCCGTCGACGAGGATCCCCGCGATGGAATTTCCGTGGCCGCCGAGAAACTTGGTGGCGGAATGGACGACGATGGCCGCGCCGTAATCGAACGGCCGGATCAGGTAGGGCGTCGCCATCGTGTTGTCGACGACGAGCGGAATGCGATGCTTCTTGGCGATGTTCGCAACCGCCTCGACGTCGACGATCACGCCGCCCGGGTTGGCGATGGATTCGAGGAAGATCGCCTTCGTGCGCTCCGTGATGGCGCGCTCGAACGAGGACGGATCGTCGGCATCCGCCCACGCCACCGTCCACCCGAAGTTCTTGTAGGAATGGTTGAACTGGTTGATCGAGCCGCCGTAGAGCTTGTTGGCGGCAACGAACTCGTCACCCGGCTGCATCAGCGCATGCATCGTCAGGAACTGGGCCGCGTGTCCGGACGCGACGGCAAGCGCCGCCGTCCCGCCTTCAAGCGCCGCGACGCGTTCTTCCAGTACCGCGTTCGTCGGGTTGCCGATGCGCGTGTAGATGTTGCCGAAGGCCTGGAGCCCGAACAGGGATGCCGCGTGGTCGACGTCGTCGAACACGAAGGAGGTTGTCTGGTAGATCGGCGTGGCGCGAGCGCCGGTCGCCGCATCGGGGGCCGCTCCGGCATGAACGGCGAGCGTGTTGAAACCGGGCTGCCGGTCGGCCATGGGATCCTCCAACCTTCTATGAGACGAACACTTCGTTCGGAATATCGAACGGGATGGCATTCGGTCAAGCTTGCGGGCGTGATAATCCAGCGGGCCGGCCTTGGCGAGGAGGGCGTTCGCCAATGCAAAGAGCCCGGCCGATGGCCGGGCTCCGTATGCTGCTACGAAGCAAGCGTCACTGACGCGGAGCGGTCCCGCTCGTCGCGTTCGTGCCCGTCGTCGCCGTGGATTTAGCCTCACCGTAATACTTGAAGGTCGGGGCATTCTGCAGGTCGGCCTTAGACATGCGAACCTTGCCGTGATCCGGATAGCCGTTCGCGGCTGCCACATCCGCCGGCGGGCGGACCGGGGCCGCATTGGTCGAGCCGGTCACGCTCGTGTCGCGCGACGCTGTCGTCCCGGTGCCGGTCCCCATGCTGCCGCCAGCCGTACCGGCCGTGCCCATGCCGGCGCTGGCCGAACCGCCCGCCGGAGGCGAGGTATTCATCCCCGCGCTCGAGCCGCCGGCCGTGCCGCCGCTAGCCGCGGTGCCGCTAGCCGGGCGCTCATTGATCCACTCGACGGCGGAGAACGGGACCGCCACGCTCTTCTCGCC
>CAXUKK010000058.1:0-10174 GCA_964251455.1 uncultured Enterovirga sp. | reverse complement strand
TCACACCTTGGCACCTCGATGCCGTGAGCGGGAGCCATCCACCCCATTCGTTCATTAAGACTAACCCACCGAAACGCCCGGCTGCTGCCATTCAAGTCGCCCGAAACCCGTCACTCGCATCGCGCGCGATGCGACCATGAAGGGCGCGCTTACGCCGCAATAGCCCTCTTCGCCCAATTGCTGCATTTACCGCGACGAAGGACTCGAACGACGTAAAGGTGCAGCGATGACGGACGAAATTCGAGACGACCAGCCTACAGAGGAGGACATCGACGGCCTCGACAATGCCGAGGACGTCGGCGGCCATCCCGGCGCGATCAAGCCGTGGGACCCCGGCAAGATCCGGATCACCACGAAGACCTTCACGCTCCGCGAGATCGTCGGCCAGATCGAGGAAGGCGACGTCGACCTTTCCCCCGACTTCCAGCGCGAATACGTTTGGAAGGCACGGCAGAGGACGCGCCTGATCGAATCGATCCTGCTCGGGATCCCGCTGCCGGCGTTCTACTTCAACCAGTCGGACACGGGCGACTACCAGGTGGTCGATGGCGTTCAGCGGCTGTCGACCATCGCGCTGTTCATGCGGGGGGAGCATCAGCTCTCCGCCGCCGATCTCGAATACCTGTCCGACCTCCACGGCCTGACCTACGACGGGCTCGACACCGCGGCCATTCGGCGTTTCCGCAGCACGCAGATCGTCGTCCACGTGATCGAGCCGCAGACGCCCGACGAGGTCAAGTATGACATCTTCAACCGGGTCAACACGCTCGGCAGCCCGCTTTCCGCGCAGGAAATCCGCCATGCAATGAGCGGCCAGCGCTCGCGCGACTTCATCGGACGGCTCGCCGAGGACGAGGCTTTCGACGCGGCCACGGAACGCCACTACTGGCGCAGGGCACCAGAGGGTGGTCTCATTCGGGACAGCGGCCGCATGGCGAACCGCGAACTCGCGCTGCGCTTCTGCGCGTTCCGTCTCAGCAGCATCGAACAGTATCGCCAGTTCCCGAGCCTAGACGCGTTTCTCATGAACTTCACGAAGCGGATTGACGGGACCGCCGGCGACCCGCCGATCCCGCCCGACGCCCTCGCCGACCTGACGTCTGGATTCGACCGCGCGATGTCTGCCGCGCACGGTATCCTGGGACCGGCGGCATTCAGACGCTGGCCGCTCGGCGCGGACCGCCGCGGCCCAATCAACCGCGCGGTGTTCGAAGCGCAGGCCAACGCTTTGGCCGACCATCAGCTGGATGCTCTGCTGCCGCACAGCGAGGCGATCAGGCACGCCTTTCGTTCCGCGTTCCTCGAACCGGAGTATCTGCGCTCGGTGACGGTCGGCACCGGCGACGCTAATAGGGTCGCCTACCGCCTGGAGCGCACGCGCGCGATACTCGCGGACATCGTGAAGTGATCACCGGCGCGACGGTCGCCGGCTTCAAGCGGTTCCGGCGACAGCGCTTCGAACTCGCGCCGCTGACCGTTCTCGCCGGGCTCAACGGGTCGGGGAAGACGTCACTGCTGCAGGCGATCCTCTTGGCGGCCGAGGCCTCGACCACCGTATCGCCCACGCTCAGCCTCAACGGCCCTTTCGGTCTCGAGCTCGGCACTGCGGAGGACGTGCTGAACCGCGACAGCGCGAGCCCGGTGGAGATCTCGCTTGAGGGGGCGGACCTGACGGTCGCCACCTGGCGCCTCGCGGTGCCTTCCGAGGAGGCGCTTTATCTCGAGGTCGCCGACCGGCCGGAGACGGTGCCCAGGTGCTTGTCGGGCGCGCCCCGCGCCTTCACCTATCTCAGCGCGGAGCGGCTCGGGCCACGGGGGGTCTCCGCGACTTCCCCGCTTCCCGAGGACGAGCTGGAGGTGGGCATCCGCGGCGAGTTCTGCGCGCATGTGCTAGGCGCGCTCGGCGACCGGACCATCGTCCACGCCGACAGATCGCACCCGCGGCAGAAGGCATCGGCGCCGCGCCTGCTCAAGTATGAGGTGGAGCAGTGGCTGGGCGAAGTCGCCCGCCCCATCGAGGTGACCGGGGGGCGCATCGCCGGCGCGACGGTGGCGCAGCTCAGCTACAGGACGCCGGGTTCCACATGGGTCCGCTCGACCAACATGGGCTTCGGCATAACCTACGCGCTGCCGATCGTCCTGGCAGGCCTGATCGCCGAGACCGGCGGGCTTATGATCGTGGAGAACCCCGAAGCCCATCTCCACCCGGCGGGGCAGTCCCGCATGGGCGTCTTCCTCGCGTGGCTCGCCGGCCGTGGTGTGCAGGTGATGGTCGAGACCCACTCGGACCACGTGGTCAACGGGATTCGGCGCGCCGTCGCGGAGCATCGCTACCTTGACCCCGCGTCCGCGCGGCTGCACTGGCTCGCCGGCGGCGAGGATGGCGAGGCGGCGCCGGAAGCGCTCTCGATCACGGAGACCGGCGGAGTGTCCGACTGGCCGTCCGGCTTCTTCGACCAATACCAGATCGACGTCGCGTCGCTCGGTCGGATCAGGCGGGGCGGGCGCTAGGGCGTGACGTTCGTCGTCAACGGCGCCGATTGGAAGTTCGACGGCCTGGACGCCGGTCAGACGGCCGCACTCATCGATCGCGCGCTGGTCTTCGTGGAGGTCTCGTCGGAACGGGGCGAGGAGGTGGTCGTCGGCGACGATTTCCAGACCAGACCGATGCACGGCGACCGGTCGCTGTGGGAACTCTTTACCGAGAACGGTGACCTTCACCTTCCTCGTGAGATCGCCCAGGAGTTGGCGGGCTGGCTGGGCAGGGCCCGGCGCTATGCGGACGCGGACGAGTGGCCTGCGGGCGCGGACGACACGAACGTCGCGGTCGGTGACGCCCCGGCTACCCCTAACGACGATGTCGCCTGGGTCCACCATAGCGTCCGCGCCGGCCTGCCTGCCGCCGTGTTCGCGCTCGGCGGTGCGGGACTGGTCGCCACCACGACCGCCGCCGGCGGGGCGCAGGTCCACTTCGTCGGTGACGAAGCCGGCCGCCGACGCTTCTGGCGGGACCGGATCGTGCTTGGGGGAGACGATATGGCCAGCCTCGCCGCCAACGCCGCTCACGCCTACCCCGACCTGCTGTTTGCCGATGGTGCAATCGGAGGAGCCGGCAGGCTGGCGGGTGGATATCTGGCATCTCGGAACCGGGTGCAGACCACCTTCGCGGCGCTGGACGACTGGGGTGCGTGGGCGTTCGATTGCCCACCGCCAGCGATCACGCCGTACGAGGGCGCACCCCCGGACCCCGACGCCCGACCGACCAAGCAGCTCCTCGAGCACAGGTTCGCGGGACTCGGCCTGGACGCCGCGCCGGAGAACCCGAACGTCCGCGCCGACGCCACCAGCCGCACGGCGCGGGAGACGGAGGTCGGCGGACGGACGCTCTACTGCGAGTGGCACGCGAAGCTGGAACCCCACCGAAACAGGATCCACTTCCACGGTCCCGTCCCGGAGAGCGGCGGCCGCGTCGTCGTAGGGATGATCGACGAACACCTGCCGCTGCCGTGACGCACACTGCCAGAGGGATAATGATTGGCCGATCCGCGACCCATGTTAAAGTGTTGTATGGCCAATACCAGCGAGCAGCCTGAGCTAAGGCGAGACGATGCTGATCCCCGCATCCGGTGCTTCGAGCGTCCGGGCGACGATGAGGCGTTCGATAGATCAGTCACGACCCTCATGGGCAGACTGCAGGAAAGAACGCGCCAGACGTTCGTCAGCGAGCACAACGTGCTGCGCATGAACCACGGAAGTAACTGGGTGCATTCGGCACGTGATCCGGAACCCGACACGACGATGCACTCCATATCCGCGGAATGGACGATCCCGTTCAAGGACATCTCCGAAAACGATCTCGGTCTGATCGGGCGGACCATCTTTCCCATCAGCGAGGAGATGGACAAGCAGTTCGCGCAGAACATGTATGGTGCGGTCGGGGCGGCAGCGCAGAGGGTCGGCAACGTCGTCGACGCCAAGACCGCAGGATCGTTCGCTCATTCAATGCTGGAGATGTTCCGCAAGCTCGAACTCGGGGTCGATCGAGATGGACAGGTCAGCATGCCCCAGATGCACGTCGGACCCGAACTCTACGCCCGGCTGCCCGAGGAAATGAGCAAGGTGCCGCCCGAGCTCAACGCCGAGATCGAGCGCGTCAAGGCGGAGAAAATCCAGGACGCGCTCGACCGCGAAGCCGCGCGCAAGGCGAAGTTCAAGCGAACTGCCGGATGAGCGGACGCGCCCTGCTGGCGATCGGGTGCAACGCCTACGACCATCTCGGTAGCCTGTCCTGCGCAGAGGCGGATGCGGACACCCTCTTCGGACTGCTGATCGAGCCGAGCATCGGCGATTACGACGCGGTGCGGTCGCGCCTGCTCCTATCGCCGACGCTGCAGGACGTTCGCGCAGCGCTCGCGACGATGCTCTTCGATGGCGAGGCGCTGGATACGCTGACCATCACCTTCGCGGGCCATGGTGCGGCCAGCAGCGGCAGCTTTTACATGGCGATGCGGGATTCGCGAGCGAATGCCCTCTCCGCCACCGCACTGTCGCTCGCCGACCTGTTCCGGATGATTGCGGAAGCGGCGCCGAAGCAGACGTATCTGATCATCGACGCATGCCAGTCCGGCGGTCTCATCTCGGACCTGAACGTGATCCTCAAATCGGAGGTGATGGGCGAGTTCGGCACTCCCGGCGTCACCCTGCTGGCAACCGCCGCATCTAACGAGACCGCAGTCGAGACCGGCGGCCACGGGATCGGCACCGCGGCGCTCATCGACTGCATCCGGGGCGACGTGTTCCTGCAGGATGGCAATCCCGCACTCGACCTCGTCGAGATCGGTCGCGCGGTATCCGAACGCGTCGGAACCACCGGCGCACAGACGCCGGTGGTCTGGGGGCTCAACCTCTACGGCCCGTCCAGCTTCTGCAAGAATCCGCACGCCGGCACGGGCGACGCTCCCTTGCGCAGCGTGTTGGCCGGGTGGCCGGACGCCGACACGGCTGCCGCGATCCGCGCGGGGTTGCCGCGACTTTGGGAACCCTACGTCTCGGTTTCGACGCGGTGGGAACCGCGCCAATTCCTCGACCGGCTCGCGCCGTTGACGGACGCGCTCAAGGACGAACCCGCCGTCCTACTCAACCTCATCCAGCGCGTATCGGAGACCTTCGCCGCGCGCGCTCGGGCATCCCGGGACCGGTTCCGAGAGATCGAGGTCAGGGCGGCGTGCGCCATCGCCCTGTTGCCGTTCTGCGACGACCACGCGGTTGTCCAAAGTCTCTCCGCCCAGTGCATCGAGATAGCCGAACTGGTCGAATTGGCCACCGGCGACGTCGTCGATGCCATGGATGCCTATCGATACGCACTTGTCACGGGCGGCCTCGGTGATCTCTACCATCTGCCTATCCGACTGTCGAAGCTGATCGGGTGGGCCGGATCCGCAGTCCACACTCATCACCTCATGGGTCGGGACACTGGTCCGGCGGCAGGCAGGCTCGCCTCGCTGCTCGATCGCATCTTCGACACCTATTCGCTCTCGCTCGTGGCGATGAGCGACTGCCAGGCGCCCTACGTCATATCGGCGATGACGGCGTGCGCGGCAGCGGGAATGACCGATTCCGCCGAACGGGTTCTGGGACACATGTTCGCATCGACGGTCGCCTGCGCGGGACGGGTCGCGCGGTGCGATCTCGATGGGTCGAAGATCCTGGCCTACATGGTCGCGCGGGGAAACCAGCCGAAGCAGCTCGCGGTTGAGATGGTCGCGCAACCGACCGAACTGGTCCTCGCGTTGTTGCGCCTATCCAGACTGTTCGACTTGTCCGGAGAGTTCGACACCTCACTCAGTGAACTCGACCACCTGTCACTGAACGCCTACCTCGCCGACGACTACCGGCAGTTCGGTCAGGATTACATCATGGGCGGCACGAACGCCGTGTTCGTGATCGGCCACGACTTCTGGACGATCGCCGAGCTGGAAGCGGCGTGGCAGGACTCTTCGGCTCCGGCTCAACCGGCGGTGGCGATGACGGCCCTGCTGGCCAGCCTGCTTCTTCCTGACAGGTCGCCGTGGTTCCTTCTGCCGACGCCATCCCTGGTCGAGGCTCAGACCCACAAGGCCATCTGATCTGCAGCTCACCGCCGCTCATCCCGACGAAGTCGATGCAGAACCGCACGAGAACGGCTGAGTTGACGGTGGACCAACGTGGTCAGGCACCGCAGTATGTCGGAATGAACACCAGTGGAATGCAGGACACGGTAATGACTAGCGGGCGCGCGCACGTCTTCGTGACGGCCGCAGCGCGGCTGGCTTCTGCAAAATGACCGCCCGTCGTCCATCGTGGGCAGCGTGATGGCCCTCGCGCCGAACGACACCGTTCCGCTGGATCGTCACTTCGAGCGCGCGACCTCAGCCGACACTGCCGAATACTGGGCGGAAGCGCTGGCGGATAAGCCGCGGAATTGGGAATGGCTGCGTGAGCGCTCTCGCGTCGTGGCCCTTCTCGCCCAGGCGGGATCCGGCAAGACCATCGAGTTCATGCGGCAGGTGGACGACGTCCGCAGCGCAAATCGGGACGCATTCTTCTTCCGGGTCGAACGGCTCTGCTCGGGAGCGGTGCAGGATGCGCACGAAACGCCTGGTTGCAGGGCGCTCTTCGACGAATGGATGAATTCCGACCGCCCGGCGGCATTCTTCCTGGACGCGGTCGATGAGGCGAAGCTCCCACAGGCGCGAACCGCCCGTCCACTGCGGGACGCGTTGCGCGCGCTGCGCTTCGCGCTCGAACCGCACTTCGGCCGGATCTCGATCTTCGTGTCTTGCCGGAGCTCGGAATGGTTCGACGACGTCGAGCAGAAGGCGTTGGAAGAGTTGGCTACCGCGATGGGCGCGGCGCGAGCCGAGCCCGAGCCGATCTCCGTGTTCAACGCCACCTTCGCGCCGTTGGACGCCGCACGCATACGCCGGCTAGCCGAAGATCGCGGCGGCGACGACGCGCTCGCCGTGCTGACCGAGAGCGAGGCGCTCGCCGACATCGTCACGCCGCTCGACGCAATCCTGTATCTCGACACGTATCTCGAGTTCAAAGGCACGCCCGACCTCGCGGCACGGTTCTCGTCGCGTGGCCGACTGCTCGACACGTCGGTGCGCCGTCGGCTGGCCGAGCAGGGCGGCGAGACGCGGCGGTCGCAGCTGGAATTCAGCACAGGACTCAAGGCGGCCCAGTTCCTCGCCTTCGCCTCGATCGTCGCGCAGACGATGGACATCGCGGTAGGAGCGGCGAGGAAGGACTGCGTCGATCCTCAGGAACTGCTGGCGAGCGGCCATGCGGGTCTGTCGCCGGACGGCATCCGGCAACTGCTGGCCTGCCCGCTGTTCGTTCCGGCCGGGCAGGCACGGGTCCGCTTCTATCGCCGCGAGGCCCGGGACATGCTGGCCGCGCAGTGGCTGCGCGACCGCATCGACGAGGGCGCGTCGGCGCAGACGGTCACGGATCGCTTCATCAAGAGCGCCTTCGGAGAACCGCGGGTGCCGAACGTCTATGGCAGCATGCTCGCCTGGCTCGCCTCCTACGACCCCACCACACTCCGGCGCGTGATCCAGGCGGCGCCGCACTGGATCATTGAGGGCGGCGATCCGAGAAGCCTGGCGCTGGAGGACCGGATCACCGCGCTGGAGCGACATTTCCAGCTGGGTCCGGGCCGGTTCCACGGCGAGTTCATGTTCGAGGTCGGCGAGTTGCGCCGGTTCGCGCGGCCCGAACTCGAAGACGCCATCGTCGGGCATCTCGCGGATCCGCCCGCTGGCGACCTCTTCGACCACCTCATGCAGATGATCGAGGCGGGCCGCTATGCATCCGCCGCACCGGCACTCGTGTCGATCCTCAGTGACTTCTCGCGCGGCTCGGGCGACCGGATGTTCGCAATGCGGGCACTGCTCGCCTGCGGCGGGGACGATGACCTACGCACTGTGGCGAAGCACCTCATCTCCACCGGCGGCCCCACCGTCGCGGAGGACGAGGCCTTCGGCAGGAGCCGCAACGATCACTTCCTGCTCGATCTGGTCACCGCCGCATATCCAACCGCGATCGGCGTCGCCGACGCGCTCACGCTACTGGGTCAGATCCATGGCAAGGATTACAGCCACGAAGCGAAGTCGGTCGCCCGCTGGCTGGCCGCAAGCGCGCCATCTACCGACTTAGCCGACTGGCTGGTCGGCCTCGACCGTCTCTGCTTCGATGTGCCCGATCCGGACTACCGTCCATTCGGTCACGCCATGCCGAAGATGCACCATCGGGCGGCCGTCCTGCTGCGCGGACTGCTCGAGATCACCGCCCGCTACCTCGCGGATGCGACCCAGTTCGACATCGAGCGCGATCTGCTCATCTACGATCGCGTCCGCCACGCGAACAACCTGGGTGCGGCGTTCTCGATGTCGCGCCGCGGTTCGCCCGTTCCCGCGACGCTGACGTCGAACGCCGAATTCCGCCATGCGCTCTATGAACGGCTGGCGACCAACGAGAGGCGGAAGCACACCGCCTTCGCCTATTTCGGACACATCGACTGGTCGGTCCATCGCGCGGGCGCGGATCGGGAGGATCTGCGATGGTTCCTGGAACGCTATCGTCAGAGCGATGGCGAGATGCGAAGCGACTATGCCCAGTCCGCCGTCTTTCTTGCCGATCGCTACGGCAAGGCGGGGCGGATCAAGGCACGGCTGACCATCGCGTGGGCGGCGATGAAGGATGGCAAGCGCGACTGGTCCGTCGTCAGGCAGGTAACGACCGATCCCCTGCTAGCGCCGTGGCGCCGATACCGGGCACGCCGATCCTGGGGCAGACACGATCCGGACGCAGGGGTCCGCGCATTCGTTACGCGCGTGTCCGCCGCCATCCGCCTGCGCCGTGACATATGGCTCGGCTGGGCGTCGCTTCGCCGAGGAACCGCGACCGCGCTGCTCACCCGCCTCGTCCTGGACGAGCGCTACGATCCGCCTTCGGAAGCCGATCTCGTCAAGCGCTACGGCAGACGGCTCAGCGCGATCGTGATCGACGGCGCCCAGGCATGTGCGCGGACCTACCGGCCCGTCGATCGCGGGCGCCGGATCCTGGGAACCGACATCCTCGCGCAGGCCGGCTATCGCTACGCATGGAACGCGGACCGGTCCATGCCGGGCGTCGACCCCACCGCGGCTATGCGGGCTGCGCTTCTGTTCGCGACCGACTGGCCGGACTGGGCGACCGGGCTGGCGCTCGCCCATCCAGGGGCGTGGAAGGATCTGGTCACGCCGCTTCTGGTCGACGAGATCGCCTCGGCGACAGCCAGCGAGCCGGGATCATACAGCCGGTTCCTGTCCACCGTCTCGCACCTCGACGAAGAGGTCCGGGTGCCTCTGTCGGCACCGCTGTTCGGCGCCATCGCGCTATTGCGCGTCATAGATGGCATCGACATCGACCGGGTCATCCGGATCCTGCGCGCCGATGGGGAAATCGAGGCACTACTTCCGCCCTTCGCGGCGCGCCATGCGCGCGAGGCCTGGCATGAGGGTTCGGTCAGACGCGCACTCAACTGGCTACCCTACTGGGCGGAGAAGGACGAAGCCGGTCTCCGCGCCCTGCTCGGCTGGATGGCGCTTGATACGTCGATCGTCGCCGATGGACTTGGCATCTACGCCCGGCTGTTCGACCGGGAGCCCAAGGCCGCGCCCGCATCGCTCGAAATCCGCTTCCGCTTCGCCGACCTGGCCTACTCCCACATCGCGCCCGGCGACGATCCTCCGATGAAGGAAGGGCCGCATTCGGTCGGCGAGCGGGACAATCTCCAGCATCTGCGCAGCAGCATCGGCGAATTGCTAAGCGCCGACTTCGACACGGCGGAACGCGATGCGCTCGAGCGGCTGCTCGATGCGCATGTCGTCCCGGTATCGTCCGGATGGGCCGATCGTTGGCGCCACCGCTACGGTCAGCAGGCGGTGAATGCGCGTCCGTGGTCGCACGCCACAATCATAGGAATGGGTAGCGAGCTCGCCGAAGCCCCCGGATCCGGCGACGAACTATTCGCGCGGGTCAGCGCGATGGTTGCCGACCTTGGAAGGGAACTCGCGACCGCGGAATTCGATCGCCGGGGTCTGTTCCCGACCACCCTCCTCGAAACGGACTTCAGGGCCTGGCTGGGCCA
>CAXUKK010000057.1:0-10278 GCA_964251455.1 uncultured Enterovirga sp. | reverse complement strand
CAAACACAAAAAGCCCGCCGCGGTGAAAACCACGGCGGGCCTTTTGCGTTCGGGGCCTGCATGAGCCCTCCACCGTGTGTCACCGGCGAGAGCTGCTGCTGTCCCGACGACTCAGCCCTTCAACTTCGCGGCCGTCTCTGCGACCAGCTTGCCCTGGAAGCGGGCTGCATCCAGCTCGATCGCGCTCGGCTGGCGCTGTCCCTGGCCGCCTGCGATCGTCGTCGCGCCGTACGGCGATCCGCCGGCCACCTCGTCGAGGGTCATCTGGCCCTGGAACGAGTAGGGCAGGCCGACGATCACCATGCCGAAATGCAGGAGGTTCGTGATCCCGGAGAACAGCGTCGTCTCCTGCCCGCCGTGCTGCGATGCCGTCGAGGCCATGACGCTTCCGACCTTGCCGTTCAGCTGGCCCTGCGCCCAGACGGCGCCTGCCTGATCCCAGAAATTCGCCATTTGCGAGGGCATGCGGCCATACCGGGTCGGCACACCGAGGATGATGGCGTCGTACTCCGCAAGTTCGGCCGTGGTGGCGACGGGCGCCGGCTGGTCGAGCTTAAAATAGGCGCCGCGCGCAACCTCCTCGGGCACGAGTTCCGGCACACGTTTCACGACGGCCTCCGCACCGCCGGCGCGAGCGCCCTCGGCCGCCGCGTTGGCCATTTGCTCCATGTGGCCGTAGCTCGAATAGTAAAGGACCAGAACCTTGGTCATGCCCGTCTCCTCTGCAATCGGGGCTGAACCTAGCGGCTTGCGGGGTTGCACGGGAGAGGATCGCGCTTGCCCTGCCGCAAGCGCACGCTTTCAGGTCTGCCGATCGCTCGTCGCAGGCGTGCCCTCGATCTCGGGCCGACGAGCGGCGATTTCGCCCGCGACGAAATCCAGGAACACGCGCACGCGCGGCGAGTGTCGCAGATCCGGGTGGGTGAGGAGCCAGAGGTCGGCCGCGAATTCCGGATTGGGCGGCGACAAGCGCAGGAGATCGGGAAGGGCGTCGGCGATGAAGCAGGGCAGGTGGCCGATCCCGATCCCGGCCTGAACCGCCTCGGCGAGGCCGAGCACGGTATTGACCCGATAGGCGATCCGCTCCGGCGCCACGTGCCGGCGCACGAACTGCACCGCCTTCACATGCGAGAGATTTTCCCCGAGCGACACCCAGTTCCGCGTTGATGCGAGTTCCTCCGGATCCGGCACGGCGTCGTCGAACTCGCTCCGTCGGCCATAGAGGGCCCAGGCAATGGTCGCGGCGCGGCGACCGACGAGTGTCTCCGGCGGTGTGTCGGTGGCGCGGATCGCCACGTCGGCGTCCCGCTTGGACAGGTTCAGCGCCTGGTTCGTCAGGACGACGTCGAGCTGCACGGCCGGATGCCGCTGGCGGAAGCGCCCGAAGATGGGCGTGAGGAGGTGGACCAGCAGGGAATCGTTCGTGGTGACGCGGAGTTCGCCGGACGCCCCAATCTCCTTTCCGACGAGCCGCCGTGTGAACGCCGTGATGTCCGAGTCCAGGCGCGACGCGAGCGCGGCCATCTCCTCACCCGCAGGCGTTGCCGCATACCCGGACCGGTGCCGCTCGAAGAGCTTCGTGCCGAGCGCCTCCTCGATCTGGCCAAGGCGGCGAAACATCGTCGAGTGGTTGACGCCCATATCCGCCGCCGCGCCGGCGAGGCCGCGCGTATCCGCGATCGCCTTGACGAGCCGGAAATCGTCCCAGGCCAAATTCTTGAAAGGTTCGCCCACGGTCCCGTCGCTCGCGTTTCGGTCCTGCTCAGCTTGTGGGCCGCCTCTTCGTGGCACAAGCCCGCATTCCCGTCGTCCATTGGTAGCCTCGAATGCGGAGCGCCGCTCTGCTAGAGCGGCCCGAACAGGTGGCGGAGGCCGCCGGGGAGGATGTCTCGCATGAAGCGTCTCGTTTCAGCCGCGCTCGCCGTCGGGCTTGCGATCGGGTTCGCCGCGCCTGCCGCCGCGCAGGGCACCTATCCGAGCCGGCCCGTCCGGGTGATCGTGCCCTTCGCGGCCGGGGGGACGACGGACATCTTCGCCCGGCTCATCGCGGACAAGCTGAGCCAGGGTCTCGGCCAGCAGTTCATCATCGAGAACCGGGGTGGAGCCGGGGGGAATATCGGGGCGGACGCGGTCGCGAAGGCGCAGCCGGACGGCTACACGCTGGTGATGGGAACCGTCGGCACGCATGCCATCAATGCGAGCCTCTACGCGAAGATGCCATACGACCCGCTGACCGACTTCGAGGCCGTCGCTTTCGCGGCCGGGGTGCCGAACCTGATGGTGGTCAATCCGAAGAACGTGAAGGCCACGAATGTGAAGGACTTCATCGCGGAAGCGAAGGCCGGGACGAAGCGCTTCAACATGGCGTCCTCGGGCAACGGCACCTCGATCCACCTCTCCGGCGAGCTGTTCAAGCAGATGACCGGCGTGGAGATGCCGCACGTGCCGTATCGGGGCTCCGGGCCGGCGATCAACGACCTCGTGGGCGGTCAGGTCGAGGTTATGTTCGACAATCTGCCTTCGTCCATCGAGCAGGCGAAGGCCGGGAATCTGAGGGCACTCGCGGTGACGTCGGCCCAGCGGTCGCCGGCGCTGCCCGACGTGCCGACGCTTGCCGAGAGCGGGCTGCCCGGCTTCGAGGCATCGAGCTGGTTCGCGCTCTTTGCCCCGAAGGGCACGCCGGCGGAGATCACCGGCAAGCTCAATGCGGAGGTCCGCAAGGCGCTCGAAGGCGACGACCTGAAGCGGCGCTTCGCCGAGATCGGCGGCGAGATCAAGCCGATGAGCCCGGCCGAGCTGACGGCCTATGTGCGTTCGGAACATGCCAAATGGGCGCAGGTGGTCAAAACCTCCGGCGCCAGGCTGGATTAAGGCGAGTACGTGGCGCTCTGCTCTTGATCGGCCGCCACGCGCCGTGCATCACGGGCTCATGGGTTAGTCGGCCTGCAGAGCCGCGGTGGGAGGAAGTGCATGCACGCTGGAGCTGATCGCAGCCCGCCGGCACGGGGCCTCCTCCGCGGGCCGCAGAGCTTCGTGGCGGGCCTGGTGCTCCTCGCGCTCGCCCTTTTCGCAATCTGGCTTACGAGCGATCTTCCGCAGGGCACCTTGCGGGCGATGGGCCCGGCGATGTTGCCGCGCTGGCTTGCGATCGGTGTCGGCCTGTGCGGCCTGGCGCTCGTCGTTTTCGGGTTCCTGAGGGATGGTGATCCGCTGGAAAGCTTTACGCTCCGCGGGCCGGTCGTGGTTGCGATCGCCATCCTGTGCTTCGGGGTGACCATCCGGGGCTTCGGCCTCGGAGCCGTCCAGGTGCCGCAACTCGGGTTGCTCGTGGCAGGTCCGCTCGCGATCTTCATCTCGGGTTTTGCGACGGCCGAGGCGCGCCTGCGCGAGCTGCTGATCCTGGCGCTCGCGCTGACGGCCTTCTGCATGATGCTCTTCGGCGATCTCCTCAACCTGCCGATCCCGATGTACCCGCAGGCCTTTGCGGATCTCTACCCGGCCGGTTGGTCGAGCGATGCCCGGCTGCGGGCGACTGCGGGATTCCTCGTCGTGATCGCGGTCGCGATCTACGTCGCGACCCATCGGCGTGGCCCGGCTCGCGAGCCGATCGACGTTGTTCCCGACGAGCATGCCGGGACCATCTGATGTTCGCTCCAGCCTCCCTCTCGTGACCGGACCCGTCTGATGGGCGACCTTCTCGCAAATCTGAGCCTCGGCTTCGGCACCGTCTTCGCGGTGGTGCCGGTCGACCTTCCCGGTCTCGGCATGGTGCCGATCCCGCTCAACATCCTGCTTTGCTTCGTCGGGTGCCTCGTCGGGACGCTGGTCGGGGTGTTGCCAGGCGTCGGACCGGTCGCGTCGATTGCGATGCTGCTGCCGATTACCTTCAAGTTCGACCCGACCGGCGCATTGATCATGCTCGCCGGCATTTACTACGGGGCGCAGTACGGCGGCTCCACGACTGCGATCCTGGTGAACATCCCGGGCGAGGCGACATCCGTCGTCACGACGCTCGACGGGCATCAGATGGCGAGGCGCGGCCGCGCCGGCGTGGCCCTCGGCATCGCGGCGATCGGCTCCTTCTTCGCGGGATGTGTGGCGACGGTGTTCATCGCCGCCGTCGGGGCTCCGCTGACGAGGCTGGCGCTGATCTTCGGGCCAGCCGAATATTTCTCCCTGATGGTCATGGGGCTGGTCTTCGCCGTCGTGCTTGCCCGCGGATCCATCCTGCGGGCCATTGCCATGATCCTCGTCGGGATCCTGTTCTCGACCGTTGGCACCGATCTCGAGACGGGCCAGGAGCGCATGACCTTCGGCATGCAGTTCCTGTCCGACGGCATCGACTTCGCCGTGCTCGCCATGGGGCTTTTCGGTGTGGCGGAAATCCTGCGCAACCTGGATCACACGGAGGTCCGCGACGTCGTCCAGCAGGCGATCGGCCGCCTTCTGCCCAACGGCCAGGACATGCGGGAATCGGCCATGCCGATCCTGCGCGGGACATTCATCGGCGGTATCCTGGGCATCCTGCCAGGCAACGGTGCCGTGCTGGGGCCGTTCGCGTCCTATACGATCGAGAAGAAGCTGGCGAAGGATCCGCGACGCTTCGGCCAGGGCGCCATCGAGGGGGTCGCCGGCCCCGAGAGCGCCAACAACGCCGGTGCTCAGACGTCCTTCATCCCGCTCCTCACCCTCGGCATTCCGCCGAATGCCGTCATGGCGCTGATGGTCGGCGCGATGACCATCCATGGGATCGTGCCCGGCCCGCAGGTCATGACCAAGAACCCGAACCTGTTCTGGGGCATGATCGCCTCGATGTGGGTCGGCAACCTGATGCTGCTCATCATCAACCTCCCGATGATCGGCATCTGGGTGCGGCTCCTGAAGGTGCCCTATCGGCTGATGTTTCCGGCCATTCTGATGTTCTGCTCCATCGGCATCTACTCCATCAACTCGCTGCCGACCGACGTCTTCTTCATCGCGTTCTTCGGGGTCGTCGGCTACGGCCTGATCAAGTTCGGCTTCGAGCCGGCGCCCCTGCTGCTCGGCTTCGTGCTCGGCAAGCTCATGGAGGAGAATCTCCGCCGCGCGCTCATCATCTCGCGCGGGGACATGACGACCTTCATCGACCCGATCAATCGGCCGGTTTCCCTGGCTCTGCTGATCATCGCGGTGGTGATGTTGGCCGTGGCGCTCCTGCCGTCGATCCGAAAAAGCCGCGACGAGGTGTTCGTAGAGGACTAGGGCCATTCACTACGAGCCCTAACCATCCGCCCAAAGGCGAAGATCAGGACGGCGTTCCTGCCCTTGCGAGCGCGGCGTCTTCGGACGACATGGCTCCTACACAAGGGAGAAACGCGTGAAGAGACTTGGAATTTTCGCGGCCGTGTTCGGCCTCACGGTCGGGGCAGCTGCAGCGCAGGGCTTTCCGCAGCGCCCGATCACCATGATCGTGCCGTTCGCAGCCGGCGGTCCGACGGACGTCATCGCTCGCATCGTCGGCGACCACATGTCCCGAACGCTGGGCCAGCAGGTTATCGTCGAGAACGTGGCCGGCGCCGGCGGGACGACGGGCATCACGCGGGCCGCGCAATCCGCGCCGGACGGCTACGTGATCATGATGGGCCATATGGGCACGCATGGCGCCGCGCCCGCGCTCTATCCAAACCTCAAATACGATCCCGCGAAGAGCTTCGACCCGATCGGCATGGCGGCCGGCACGCCCATCGTGATCGTGGCCAAGAAGGACTACCCGGCGGCAGACCTGAAGGCCTTCGTCGCCGCCCTGAAGGCGAACGACACGAAGACCAACATGGCGCATGCCGGCGTCGGGTCGGTGTCGCACTCGACGGGCGTGCTCTTCACCTCCGTCGTCGGCATCAAGCCGACCATGGTCGCCTATCGGGGCACCGGCCCGGCCCTCAACGATCTCATGTCCGGCCAGGTCGACTTCATGACCGACCAGATCGTCAACGTCGCCCCGCAGATCACGGGCGGCACGATCAAGGCCTATGCGATCGCGACGCCGAAGCGGTCGCCGGCACTGCCGGACGTCCCGACCACCAAGGAAGCCGGTCTCGATGGCTACGAGGTCTCGGCCTGGAACGCCGTGTTCGCCCCGAAGGGCCTGCCCGCGGACGTCCGCACGAAGCTCGTCGACGCCCTCGACAAGGCCGTGTCCGACGAGACCACGCGCAAGCGGCTGCTCGATCTCGGCGGCGTGCTACCCGAGGGCGCGGATCGCGGCCCCGACGCACTGCAGAAGCTCGTCGAGAGCGAGGTCGCGCGCTGGACGCCCGTCCTCAAGGCGGCGGGCGCGGTCGGAAACTGATCTGGCGAGGTCGGCTTAGTCCAGGAAGCGCGCGAAGGCGCGTTCGATCATAGCGGTGGGCACGACGTGCCCACCGTCGAACTCCCGGTACTCGAGGTCATAGCCGGCTCGCTCCAGCGCTGGCGCGAGCCGGCGGCTGCAGCGCTCGATCGGCAGCACCTGGTCGCTCCGTCCGTGAGAGATGAAGAGCCGCGGGCTGCCTTCCTGGTCAGGCCCTGACATGAACCCGGGCGAAAAGGCCAGGATGTCCGAGAAGAGATTGCCGTTGGCCACGCCGAGGGAGAGTGCATAGGACGCACCGTCCGAGAAGCCGGCGATCGCGATCCGGCCGGGATCGATAGCCATTCGCTCGAATGCGGCGCCCAGCGCGCGGTCGATGAACGCGACGTCCGGACCGTACCCGCCGCCAATCAGGTCCCAAGTCGAGGCCCGAGACTCGGGCACGAGGAGCGCAACGTTCCGGCTCTGCGCGACCGACCCCATGAGGCCCAGCATCTGGGCCATCACGCCGCCCGCTCCGTGCAGCGCCACCACGAGAGGGATGGCGGTTCCGGGCGCCAGCTCGGGCGGAACAAGCAGGGCGCCGTCTCGCCCCTGCCCAAACCCGAGCGTATGCACACCCGGATGCGGCGGTTTCGCCGTCGCCGAAGCGCCTGCCGGCCGAGCCACGAGCCGAGCCTGTTCATGAGGCCTGTCGCTGCCCACTCGCGATGCCATTCTCGTCGACCCTCAATGTCTCGATTGCACCTGCTTCAACCGGTCGACTTCCCCTTGGCGTGCTTGAGTCAGGGTGCCAGGAGAACGGCGCCCGCAGGCCGATGTTCTCTGCCTCGGACCAGCGTTCAAGACCGGACGAAGCCGACCCCGGTGTTGCTTGGGCTCGCGCCATCTCTGATCGGGCAGCACTATCACCGATGAGGCAGCAACCATTCGCCTTCGCCGCATAAGCCTGTACCTGGACGGGAAGACGACCCCGGGAGCATCGAATGGCGGTTTTGGGCAGTGACATGTCGGTGCTGGGCCAGCCCATCTATCGGCTGGCCAATGCCCGGATCCCGCTCGACCTCGCGCCCGACCTTCGCCTTGCGGCGGGGCAGGATCGGGTCGCTGCCGCTGATATAATCGTGGAGAACGGCCGCATCGTCCGCATCACCCCGCTTGGCGGGAGCGGTGACAGCGGCCTGCCGAGCCTCGACCTGCGCGACGGGCTCGCGCTGCCGCGCTTTGTCGACATGCATACGCATCTCGACAAGGGGCACATCGCGGGCCGGTCGCCGAACCCGGACGGCTCCTTTCTGGGAGCACGCTCGACGGTTGCGGCCGATCGCGAGACGCGCTGGACGGCGGACGATATGCGCACCCGCATGAACTTCGCCCTGCGTTCAGCCTTTGCGCACGGAACAAGCGTGATCCGGACCCATCTCGATTCCATCGGCAAACAGACCGCGATCACCTGGCCGGTCTTCGACGAGATGCGTGCGCACTGGGCCGGCCGCATCGCCCTCCAGGGGGTCGCACTCTTTCCCTACGAGTTCGTGCTCGACGACGAGGAGCAGTTCCGTTCGATCGTCGCGACGGTCGCCCGGTACGGCGGCGTGCTCGGCGGGCTCACCTTCATGGGGCAGCCTCCCGACGAGCGCCTCGATCGCGCGCTCGACAGCATGATGAAGGCTGCCGCGGCGCACGGGCTCGACCTCGATTTCCATGTCGACGAGAGCGATTCTGCCGATGCCCGCTCGCTCGAGCACATTGCGGATGCCGCGCTCCGCAACCGTTTCCGCAACCGGATCACGGCCGGACATTGCTGTTCGCTGGCGCTCTCTCCGGAGGCGGATCGTGCGCGGGTGATCGAAAAGCTAGGCGAGGCCGGGATCGCGGTCGTCTCCCTGCCGATGTGCAACATGTATCTCCAGGACAGGCAGGCTGGTCGCACGCCGCGCTGGCGGGGTGTCGCGCCATTGCATGAGCTCGACAGGGCAGATGTCGAGGTTGCGGTGGCGAGCGACAATACGCGCGACCCCTTCTACGCCTATGGCGATCTCGACATGATCGAGGTTTTTCGCGAGGCGACCCGGATCCTCCAGCTCGACCATTCCGACCGTCCGTGGATCCGGCTTCTCGGCCCGGCCCCGGCCGCGATCATGCGCCTCGATGGTGCGGGCACGATCCGCGAGGGCGGCCCGGCGGATCTCGTGCTCGTTTCCGCCCGCAATCTCGGCGAACTCGTCACGCGGCCGCAATCCGACAGGATCGTGCTCGTGGCCGGGCGCCCTATCGACACGACCTTGCCGGACTACCGCGAACTCGACCGGCCCGCGCGCTAGGCCAGACGCTCAAGCGCGAAACGCTTCACGTCATAGAGGAGCTTGATGAAGGCCTCGGCCGCGAACTCGGCCGTGAGCCTGCCCTTTTCGGTGGTCGCGAGCGAGGCGTTTCCGGCAGCGCCGGAGGCATGCAGGTCCTGCGCGATCCAGCCGAACGCCGTGAAGCCGGTCGGCCGCAGGATGTCGAACTCCTTGGCGATGGCGATCGTCGCCGGCGCGAAGTTGTCCGCCTTCTCCATGCGGACAAGATCCGGCCGGAAATGCAGCATGAGCGAGGTCTCGACGTCGCCGGCATGGATGCCGACCGCGAGCTCCTCGTCCGTATAGAGCCCGGCCGGCCGGCCGAAGCGGCTCCACGAGCAGCCGACGACCAGCATGCCGAACCGGACCCGCAGCTCCCGCGCGACGATCGAGATCAGGTCGACATTGCCGCCATGCGAGTTGACCATGACGAGCTTCGCAAGCCCGGCCCGGTGAACCGCCTCGCCGATCTCGACCCATGCCTTGATGGCCGTTTCGGCCGAGAGCGTGAGCGTGCCGGGCGAGCGCAGATGCTCGTTCGACTTGCCGACCGCCTGGGTCGGCAGGATCAGGATGTCGATGTCCTCCGGCAGGCGCGTCAGCACCTCCGCGACCATCCCGTCCGCGATGGCGGTGTCGGTCATGACCGGCAGATGCGGCCCGTGCTGCTCCGTCGCGGCGATCGGCCAGACGACGATCGTCGTTTCGGGATCGAGGCTCGCGAAGTCGGTCGTGGTCAGCTCGGACCAGTAGTGTTTGCGCATCGCGTGCCGCCTGCCTCTGCCCTGTCATTGCCGGGCTTGTCCCGGCGACCTCGATCCGGTGCGCTGTACAGATCGGGTTGGCCGGGACAAGCCCGGCCATGACAGGCGCGGCTAGAACCGCGCCATCGTCCGCTCCACCTTTGCCATGAAAGCCGCCCGCTTCGCGTCGCTTGCGACGTTCATATGGTAGAGCGCGAGGTAGTCGGTCCGCACGAAACCCTTGCCCATCAGGCGCAGGTAGCGCGTCAGCCAGGCTTTCGGCGGGTTGCCGACCGCGAAGGCGCGAGACCATGGCCGGCCATAGGTCGTGATGCCGGCGAGACGGCGGTAGTTCAGGAGCTTGCGGACGTTGCCCGGGTCCGAGATGTCGAATCCGACCCCCGGCATGAACAGCCGGTCCACGAAGCCTTTGAGCATCGCGGGCGGCCCGAAACTCCAGACCGGGAATTGCAGCACCAGCCCCTCGGCCGCCTGCAGCCGCTCGACATAGGTCTCGATCCCGAGCCGGTTGCGGGTCGTGTCGTGGTAGCTGCGGCGCCCCTCGGCGGACAGGATCGGGTCGAAGCCTTCGGCGTAGAGGTCGCAGAGATCGACGCTGTGCCCGGCCCCGCTCAGGCCGGCCAAAGCCCGCTCGCGCAAGGCCGCGTGGAAGCTGTCCGCGAGCGGATGGCAGTAGAGGTAGAGGACGCGCAAACCCGTCAGCTCCTCGGCCTAGGACACGCGTCATTTGCTGTCTCGAACTTTAGCCTGCGTCTTGGAGAGCGGACATCGTAGCCTGCGTGAGAGCTGCCGCGCGCCATGATCGTGCAGGGTTCACCCCGCCGCAGGCAGGGCAGAGGAT
>CAXUKK010000056.1:0-10329 GCA_964251455.1 uncultured Enterovirga sp. | reverse complement strand
TGGTCCGGCGGCGCGTCTCACGGAGGCCTGGGAGCGCTACGGACGCCCGATCGCGATCACCGAGGCTCATCATGGCTGCACCCGCGAAGAACAGCTGCGCTGGCTTGTCGAGGTCTGGGACGCGGCAGAGACCTTGCGCCGGCGTGGTGCCGACATACGGGCGGTCACGGCCTGGTCGATGTTCGGCGCAGTCGACTGGAACTCGCTGCTGACGCGGGACGACGGCATCTATGAGCCCGGAATCTTCGACGTGCGGGGGCCGACACCGCGTCCGACCGCGCTCGCGAAGGCGGCGGCCGCGCTGGCACGGGATGGGTGCTTCGAGCATCCCGTGCTCGACGGGCCGGGTTGGTGGCACCGGGACGCGCGGCTTTACGAGCCTGCCAAGCCGCGCGCGCTCGCGGCACCATCCGCCCGCACTCTTCTGATCCTGGGCGCCGAAACGCCGGCCGCACAAGCCTTCTCGCGGATCGCCACGATCCGCGGTCTCGACCATGAACTGATCCGCGGCGGGTCGCCGACGCTTGACCTCTCGCCGGATGGGCGACGTCCCTGGGCGGTGATCGACCCGCACATGGAGGCGAGCGATGAGCTTGTTGGCTCGTGCAACGATCGCGGCGTCCGCTACCTTGCTGTCTCGACGACCCAGATATTTCAGCCCCGAATCGGCGCGGCCTATGCCGAGGGCGACAAACCAAACAGCCTCGACGCGGCTGCTCTCCAGGCAGCCTCAGTGGAGGCGCGCTTGGCCCGTCTCTGCCCGGAGGCGCTCATCGTGCGCGCAGGCCCTGTTTTCGGACCCTGGGACGACGACAACTTCGCTCTGCGCCTGCTCCGCACGCTCGGCTCCGGTCGACGACTCAAGGTGGAAGCCGAGATTGTCTCGCCCTCCTATCTACCCGACCTCGTTCACACCGCGCTCGACCTGCTGATTGATGGCGAAAGCGGGCTTTGGCACCTGCCGAATTCCGGGCAGGCCTCCTGGTCGGACATCGCCGACATCCTGGCGGAGCGTGCCGGCATGGCGCGTCCGGTGCGAGGGGAGCGTCCTGTCGCTGGAATGCGCATCTCAGCCCTGACCAGCCGGCGCGGCCTGGTGATGCCGGCACTGACCGGCGCTCTCCACCGTTTCGTGGTCGAGTGCGAGGCCGATTGGAGGCCGACGCCCGAACTGGCTGGTATCGCGGCCGAGTAGATCAGGGCCTATTCGCGCCCATTCTGAAACGAGCCGCCTCCCGGTAGCCGTCTTCGGGCGAATGGACAC
Organism: uncultured Enterovirga sp.; assembly: GCA_964251455.1. Lineage (GTDB taxonomy): Bacteria > Pseudomonadota > Alphaproteobacteria > Rhizobiales > Beijerinckiaceae > Enterovirga. The sequence goes on along the minus strand of CAXUKK010000056.1, from coordinate 9,065 downwards.
GGGCACACAGGCACGCTAGCCCGGCCGCAATAATAGTATTCGGGGGGAGCAGCACATGACGTTCATCAACCGGCGGGCCGTTATAGGTGGATTGGCCGTGAGCGGGATGGCCGGTGGGCGGGTCTTGGCCCAGCCGGCAAAGCCGAAGTCGCCCTTGGTGGTGACCATCATCGATGCGGCCGGCAGTTTGGCGCTGACGCAGCCCGCCTTCGAGAGCTATCGTAAAGCCAAGCCGGATTGGGTGTCCCGCTTCGTCTTCACCAAGGCGCCCGCACCCGAATTGCCAGGAAAGCTCAAGGCGCAGCAGAGCGCCGGCCGGGTCGATATCGACCTCGTGCTCGGCGGGACCGACGTCGTGTCCATCGGCGTCGCACAGGACCTGTGGACGCGGCTCCTCCCTGACCATGCGGACGCGCTCCCCAAGCCGGCCGACATCCTGGAGCCGAACGCCTTGAAGATGCAGGCCTTCTCGCAGGATCAGGCCTATTGCATCGCCTACACGCCGTCCGGCCCCCTGCTCGAATACATGCCCGAGCGGGTGAAAATTGCGCCGACGACCGCACAGGCATTGATGGATTGGTGCCGGCAGAACCCTAACCGGTTCTGCTATGCTCGGCCCTCGAATTCCGGTCCGGCACGGACCTTTCTCATGGGGCTCCCGTATATCCTCGGGGACGTCGACCCGAAGGAACCGATGAAAGGCTGGGACAAGACCTGGGCCTATCTCAAGGAGCTCAACAGCCACGTCGAGTACTATCCGACCGGCACCGGCGTCACGATGAAGGAACTCGGCGAGGGCACGCGCGACATCATCACGACCGCGATGGGCTGGGACATCAATCCCCGCGTGCTGGGCATCGTGCCAAAGGAGGCCAAGGTGTCCACGCTGAAAGGCTTTCACTGGATCGGCGACGCCCATTACGTGATGCTGCCGCGCGGGCTCCCGACCGAGCGGGTCGCCGTCCTCCTGGACGTGGTGGCGCATCTCCTCTCGAAACCCTCCCAGGCGCTCGCATGGGACGAGGGGTACCTCTATCCGGGCCCGTCCGTGAAGGACGTCCCTCTCTCGCTCGCGCCCGCATCGAGCCAGGCGACGTTGAGCGAATATGGCCGGCCGGAATACGCGGCCCTGATGGCCGATAATCCCTTCGAGGCTCCGCTCGACCCTGTTCTCATGGTGCAAGCCTTTCGCCGCTGGGATGAAGAGATCGCGGGCAGCAAGAAACGCTGATCTCAGACGTGATCGAGCGGTTCCAAGCTTGAACCGCGGCGAGGGCAGCTATAGCGGCGCCCGGCGACCAGCGGGCGACGAGCAGGCGTTGCGGCCGACAGGGTCTTTTTGACGCCCGGTCGCAGGGCGAGCCCTGATCTCGAACCGCTGCGTCAGGAGGAGCCTGGGACGTTCATGGAAGCGATCGCAGAACGGCCGGGCAGCGCCGACACGGTCCCGAAGCGTGATCGCCTGGATCGCACATTGGCGTGCTCGCGCGGCCATCGAGGTTGGTCGGGCTGGCACGCTTCGGCCAATCCTCCTACGGTCGGGTCAAGAATGCGCCCCCAGATCGCCCTCGACCGGACGATGTTTGGGAGGCGAGGTCGCGTCCGGGTAGATCCAGGGCATAAGGATTCTAGAGCTTGAACGAATTCGAAGCCAACATGCCTCACACGCCGGCCCGGCATCAGGCCGAGCGTCACATCGAGGGGCTTCGGGAGCAAGGCGGGATCTTCGTCGAGGCTGTCCGGGTGACGCGCATGCCGATGCTGGTGACGGACGCGACACTTCCCGGCAATCCGATCGTGTTCGCAAACAAGGCTTTCATCGAGCTCTCCGGATATGACGTCGAGGAGTTGTTCGGGCAGGATCCGCACTTCCTGAATGGAGGCAGCACGGATCCCGAGGCCATTCGGCAATATACCCGCGCCATCGAGGAGCGCCGGGACGTCACGCTGGAGATCCTGCAATACCGGAAGGACGGCACGCCGTTCAGGGCCATGCTGTTTGCCAGCCCTCTTCATGATGGCCAGGGCGTCGTCACAAACCATTTCATGTCCTACCTCGATATCACCCGGCGCTTCGACGCCGAGGATGGCTTGCGCGAACTCACTCAAGAGCTGGAGGCGCGGGTCACGGCGCGCACCCTCGAACTGGAGGATGCGAATAACCGGCTCGCCGCGCTGTTGGCCGAGAAGGAGATGCTGGTCGTAGAGGTGAACCACCGGGCCAAGAACAGCCTGGCAATCGCCGCCTCGCTGCTGGGCATCCAGGGACGCCGGCACAAGGATCCGGCCGTCCGGGCGCTGTTCGACGAGGCGCGCGATCGGCTTGTGGCCATGTCCCGGGTGCATGATCTGCTGAGCAAGTCGGAGAGCGAGCAGCGCGTCAACCTCGCGACCTACGTGCACGACCTGTGCGAGGCGCTGCGACCCATCACGGAGAGCGACGACCGCGTCCGCCTGCATTCGGAGATGGAGGAAGGCATCCTGATCAATGCCGATATGGCGGTCCCTCTCGGCATCGTGGTGACGGAACTGGTCACCAACGCCGTCAAATATGCGTTCCCGGCGCCACGCTCAGGCACGATCAAGGCCGAAGGACGGCGCGTCCCGCCCGACCGCATCCATCTGGTGATCCAGGATGATGGCGTCGGCTACTCGACCCTGCGCGAGGGCTCGCTCGGGCATGGGTTGGTCAGAACGCTTGTCGGTCAGATTGGCGGCGAGTTGGACATGCAGAGCGAACCCGGCCTGACGGTGACGATCTCGTTTCCCGATCCGTCCGTGGAGCCGTAACGTAGCGCCAGCGGCGGCACGAGTTTGATGAACTCGATCGGGGGCGGCTCTCTTGCGTTGACGCCGCCGGTTGCGGGTCCGCGTGAGGCGGTCCCGCAACCGGCTGTCGAGGGTTAGAGCCTGCCGTCCGCGAGCATTTCGCGGGTGCGTTTCAGCGTGGAGAGCAGGGCGCTTCTGTAGCCCCTGTCTGCACTGTCGAATTGCTGCTGCTCGGCCTGCTCCTCGGGGCCGTTCGGCTCTTTGCCGCGCAGGCCGATGTAGCAGTAGAACCGAAGTTGCAGCGCGCCGGCTTCGTCCTCGAACAGCTCGTTGACGATCGCGCCTTCGCGCGGCCCGGTCGCCTGGAAGAAGGTGACCTTGCGCTGCGGCTCGAGGGTGATGATCTCGCGCAGATCGGCACCGGCGATCGTGGCGTCGCGCACGAAGTGCGTCGCGCTCTCCTCCACGACATCGCAGCGCGTGCACAGGCCGGGCGGGAGAAACAGGCGCGCATCGCGCGCCTTCAGCTCGAGGCCTCTCCAGGCCTGCTCGCGGGTGAGCCTGGTTTCGCCGTCCGGGTTCACCGGAACGGTTGCGGTCGAATAGATCATGGTTTGTCTCCTCGAATGGGTTGCCGTCGCGCTGGCGATCAAGCGGTGATCTGGGCGGCGTAGTCGCGGTAGGAGCGCAGCGGACGGCCCAACAGGGCGGTCAGCCGATCGACATCGCCGGCGTCCGGAACCATGCCGTCCGTGAGGAAGCGTTCGGCCATCAGGCGCATGTCGAGCGCCATCCAGCTCGGCATGAACTGCCGCAGGTTCTGTTCGAACGCCGCGGTGTCGTCGCCCGGGTAGACGATCGGGCGCCCGAGGACGTCCGTCCAGATGGCTGCGGCATCCGCGCCCGTGAGCGTGTCCGGGCCAACCAGGTTGACGCGGTTGAGCGGCAGCGGCGTGGCGGATTGCTCGCGGCGGATCAACTCGATCGCGGCGACCTCGCCGACATCGCGCGCGTCGATCATCGCGAGGCCCTTCTGGCCGATCGGCATCGGATAGATGCAGTAGCTGGTCACCACGTCCTTGATCGTGATGTCGTTGTCCATGAAATAGGCCGGTCGCAGGATGGTGGCGTTGAGGCCCATCTGCTCGATCATCCGCTCGATTCCGAACTTGCCGGCGAAGTGCGGCACGTTCACGTAGACGTCGGCGTGGATCACCGAGAGGTAGACGATCCGCTCGATCTTGGCTTCGCGGGCCACCGCCAGCGCGACGAGCGCCTGGGTGAATTCATCGGCGACGACCCCGTTCAGCAGGAACAGCGTGGACACGCCCGAAAAGGCTTTGCGCAGGGCGTCCACGTCGAGAAGGTCTCCTTGGACGACGTCGACGCCGGCCGGGAAATTCGACTTGGACGGATCGCGGACCAGAGCGCGCACGTCGGCGCCCCGGGTGACGAGTTGTTCGACGACGTTGCGGCCGACATTGCCGGTCGCGCCGGTTACGAGAATGGTCATGGGGGTCACTCCTGGGCTGAGCCGTTTGGCTGTCCCGAATTTAGCGATCCACAATCACGCCGATAGCCGCTATAATTGGACAGACCGTCTCACAGGTGGAACGAGTGGATCTTCTTGCCCTCGCGGATTTCAATCTGGTTGCTCGCCACGGCGGCTTCGGGAAAGCCTCGCGAGCCGCCGGGCGTCCAAAGGCAACGCTGTCTCGCCGCGTCGCTGAACTCGAGGCCAGCCTTGACCTGCGCCTGTTCGAACGTGGCGCGCGCGTCTTGAAGCTGACCGAGGAGGGACGCGCGCTGTTCGCGCGGACGGGCCAGTTGCTCACTGAACTCGACGAGACGGCAGCGGCGATCGCCTCTGGGGGACACAAACCGCGAGGCAGGTTGCGGATCAGTGCGCCCTTGCTCTTTTCCCAGACCGCGATGGGGAAACTGGCCGCCGGCTTTGCCCGCAAACACCCGGAGGTCCGGCTCGAGGTCACGACGGAGGACCGGTCCGTCGACATGATCGAGGAAGCCTATGACCTGGTGATCCGGGTCAACCCGGAACCGGACGAGAGCCTCGTCGGACGGGTCTTCCTTCACGATCGGCTCGTGGTCGTAGCGAGCCCAGATCTGGCGCCCCCGACCGACGGCTCGGCCGTCCCGGTTGTCGTGCGCGGGCCGCTCAGCCAGGACAACGCCTGGAGCGTGACGACACCGACAGGACAATCGAGGCTTGCCGTCAATCCGGTCCTGAGCCTGTCATCGCTCGTCATGGTCCGCGATGCGGTTCGGATGGGGGTGGGTGCCGGGCGTCTCCCGGTCTCGCTCGTCAGTCACGACCTCGCGGTCGGCACGCTGGTGCATTGGGGGGACGTGGAAGGACCGGACATCGCGCTCTGGACGCTCTATCCCACGCGCCGGCTGCTGAGCGCCCGCGTGTCGGCGTTCCTCGATCACTTGAAAGAGGCTTTCCCCAGGGGGACACCTGACGAACTCGCGGCCTATGTCGGACGATGAAAACGCGCTGTTGAGCGACGACATGTCGACACGTACTGGCACGTGTTGGTCTCGCGGGGTATCGGTTCCACATCGTCGAGGGAGAGCGTGCCGAGTGATGCGGGAAGACGGGGGTGAACTCGCGCACCTGGAATCGCTGATCGGGTATGCCCTGCGCCGCGCCCAGGCGGCCGTCTCCCGGTCCTTTGTCGCGAGCTTCGCCGACCTCGGCGTGAGGCAGACGCAACTCGGCCTGCTCAGCGTCGTGGAGGCGCATCCGGGCGTCCGGCCGAGCCGTGCCGGTGCGCTTCTCGGGAGCAAGCGGGCAAATATCGGACCCATGATCGAAGTCCTGGAAGGCCGCGGGCTTGTCCGGCGGGAGGCCTCCAGCGACGACCGGCGCTCGCAGGCGCTGTTCCTGACAAGCGAGGGGCGCACCCTCCTGGCCGAGTTGCATCGCCGCGAGGCCGCGCACGAGGCGCGGATCGCCTCGGCGCTGAACGAGACTGAGCGCGTCCAGCTTCTCGGCCTGCTCAAGCGGGTGGCCGAGGCGGCGGCCGCGGCATCTCCGGAGGAGGAGGACGGCGCCTAGACCGGTCGGGCGATCAAGGGCCGCGCAGCGTGCGGGCGAGGTCGTCCGGGAGAGGCGCGGCCTTCATGCGAGACCGATCGTCGGGGTGGCGGCCGGCCCAGACCCGCGTTTCCCGCCCTTCGACCGCGAGCGCGCCGCCATTGAAGAGGCGATGCCGAATCGTGAAGCTGGAGCGACCGACCTCGACGACGGTTGAGACGATCTCCACCAGGTCGCCATAACGAGCCGGGCGTTGGAAGCTTGCTTGCGTGCCGACAAGCGGGACGCCGTGGAGATCGTGCCGGGCGAGCATCTCGGCTTTCGGGGTTCCGGTCGCGGCCTCGAGAAGCAGCGCAGTCGACCAGTCGAAATACTCGAAAAAGCGCGGGTTGAAGACGATCCCGGCCGGATCGCAATGCCCCCATTCGATCCTCAGGCTGCGCGTCGTGGTGAAGCCGTCCTGGTCGGCGGTGTCGGTCATCTGGTCTCCGGGAGGATGATGTCTGGGCCGGGCGGGTCGGCATAGAGCAGGTCAACGGCCTCGGCGCGCGTTCGCAGCACCGCGCGCTGGTTGATCGAGCCCTTGTCCGTCACCTCGTCGCGGTCGAGCGAAGGCGGCTCGCTCAAGAGTAGCAGCCGCTCGACCCGGTTGGACGAGCCGGTCGAACGGCTCGCCAGGATCGCGAGCCGCGACGCGAAGGCGGCCCGCACCCTCGGGTCGGACAGGACCTGCTGCGGCGCGGTATGTGGCGCGAGGGCACGGCAGGCGTCCAGGTCGGGGAACACCAGTCCGGCGATTGTTTCGCGTGCCTCGCCGGCCAGCGCGACGTCGCGCACCAGGGGCGCGAAGGCATCGAGGAACGCAGCCCGGAGCGGCCCGACACTGCACCAGGTCCCGCTCGTCAGCTTGAAATCCTCGTTGAGCCGTCCGTCGAAGCGGAAGCCTTGCCCGAGATCGGCACCGTCCACGGGGACGAGCGCGTCGCCGAGCCGGTAATATCCTTCCTCGTCGAAGGCCGCCTCCGTCAGGTCGGGACGGCGCCAGTAGCCGGGCGTGATGTTCGGCCCTTTCAGGCGCGCCTCAAGCTTGCCTTCGACCGGCGCGAGCTTGAGCGTGAGGCCGGCAGCCGGCAACCCGACCTGCCCGGACCGTCCGGGCCGGTGATCGGTGACGAGCGCGAACGGGGCGGTTTCCGTCGAACCGAGCCCGGTCAGCATGGGGATTGTCCGGCCGATCGTGTCGCGCGCGAGATCGTCGAACGCATCCCAGACGGGCTGCGGCAGGCCGGCGGCAGCGTAGAAGTTGAAGCGTAGCCGACCGAAGAAGCGCTCGCGGAGGTCCCGGTCGCGGCGCAGATGCGGCAGGAGAGCTTCGAAGCCACGCGGCACCGTCACATAGGCCGTCGGAGAGATCTCCTTGAGGTTGCGCACGGTCTCGCCGATCCCGGCCGGAAGCGGGCGCCCCTCGTCGATATACAGAGTGCCCCCGTTCGCGAGGACGAGGTTGAAGTTGTGGCTGCCGCCGAAGACGTGGTGCCACGGCAGCCAGTCCACGAGCACCGGCGGCTCCTCCGCCAGGAAGGGGAACCGCTGAACGAGCATCGCCTGGTTGGCCGTGAGCATGCCATGCGTGGTGATGACCGCCTTCGGCACGCCGGTCGATCCGGAGGTGAACAGGAACTTGGCGATCGTGTCCGGCCCCACCGCGGCATGGGCGGCGCCGACCGCATCCGCATCGTCGGCGGCGAGATCCGCGAAAGCGGTCGCGGTACGGCCCGCCCAGCCGTCCGGGGCGAGCGTCACGACCTCGATCTCGGGCGGCAAAGCGGCCGCGACCGCGCCGGCGAAGCGCCCGGCCTCGGCCGCGAAGACGAGGCCGGGCGTCAGCAATCCAAGCGTGTCCCGAAGCCGGGCATGGTCTGCCGACACGGTGGAATAGGCGGGCGAGATGGGCGCCACCGGGATCCCGACATGGATGGCGGCGAGCGACAGGAGCGCGTGCTCGAAGCCGCTGCCCGAGAGAATGGCGACCGGTCGCTCCCCCGAAAGGTTTCGACGCAGAAGCGCGGCGGCTATGCGTCGAACGCGTGACAGGGTCTCACCATAGGTCAGGACCTCCCACGCACCGTCCCGTCCGCGCCGTGCGAGGAAGGCCCGTTCCGGCGTCGTCCCGGCGTGGTGGTTGAGGTAATCCGTGAGCCGGCCCGGATGGCTCGACAAAGCCGCCGTGGCGGCGACGATGACCGAGCCGTCCGGCCGGACCGTGAAGGCATGGGCCGGGATCGTCATGCCTCAGCCTTTGACCAGCGCGCAGCCGCCCTCCGCAAGCGGCCGCCAGGCCTCGCTCGCGGGCACGGTACCGACGAGCTTGAAGACGTCCCACTTGCCTGTCGACTCGGCCGGCGTCTTCGTGGTCATCAGATACATCGGGTGTAGCTTGCGCCCATCGGCCCGGACCGAGCCTTCGCCGAAGACGGGATCGGTCGTCGGGATCGCCTTCATGGCGTCGACGATGGCCTTGCCGTCCACGGCCGAGCCGGCCTTCTCCACAGCCTTGAGGTAATGGAGCACGGCCGAGTACATCCCGGCCTGCATGTCGTTCGGGGCGTTGCCGTGCGGGTGGCGCGCCATGAAGCGGCGGGAAAAGCCGCGGGAGGCGTCGTTCAGGTCCCAGTAGAAGGGCGTCAGAATGTACACGCCCTGCGTGGCCGCGAGACCGAGACCGGGCATGTTCGTCACGTTCAGAATGAGGCCGGCGATCTGCTGCTTGCCGCTGATGCCGAACTCGGCCGCCTGCTTGATCGAGTTCGACATGTCGTCGCCCGCGTTGGCAAGGCCGATCACCTGAGCCCCGGATGCCTGGGCCTGGAGCAGGAAGGACGAGTAATCCGAGGCGCCGAGCGGATGCCGGGCCGCGCCGACAACCTGTCCGCCATCGGCCTTGACCTGATCGGCCGCCGAGCCTTCCAGGTCCTTGCCGAACGCGTAATCCGCGGTGACGAAGAACCAGGATTTCGCGCCGTTCGCGACAAGTGCCTTGGCGAGGCCGTGGCCGAGCGCCCAGGTGTCGTAGGTCCAATGGACCGTGTTGGGCGAGCATTGCTTTCCGGTCAGTTCCGCCGTGCCCGCGCCCGAGCCGACGAAGACCTTGTTCTTCGCTCGGGCGAGCGTCGCCACGCCGAGCGCGATCGCCGAGTTCGGTACGTCCATGATGACATCGACGCCATCCTGGTCG
>CAXUKK010000055.1:6779-10395 GCA_964251455.1 uncultured Enterovirga sp. | reverse complement strand
GGACGGAGTGCGCGGCCTTCTCGACGGCCACATCGTGATGACCCGCGAGATCGCCGAGCGCGGGCGCTATCCGGCCATCAACGTGCTGCGCTCGATCTCGCGCACCATGCCCCGCTCCTGCGATCCGGAGTTCCTGCCCGTCGTCCAGAAGGCCCGGCAGGTGTTGGCGACATATTCCGACATGGAAGAGCTCATCCGTCTTGGAGCGTACAAGAGCGGCTCCTCGGCAGAGGTGGACGAGGCCGTGGCCCTGATGCCACAGCTCGAAGCCTTCCTTGGCCAACGTAAGGAAGAGTCAACCTCCATACGTGATGGTTACCACCGCCTCGCCGAGATACTGGGTGGCCGGTAATCGCCCCTCGGGGCGAGGCGCGCGTACGGAGTAAATGTGCCCATGAAGTCGCGGGAGACGCTGATCCGCCTGAAACGCTTCCAACTCGATGAGAAGCGCCGGCGCGTCGCGCAGATCGAAGGAATGATCGCCGAATTCGACCGCATGGCGGCCGATCTCGAGCGGGAGGTGGCCGCAGAGGAGCAGCGCTCCGGCATCTCGGATATCGCCCACTTCGCCTATTCGACCTATGCGAAGGCCGCCCGGACCCGGAGGGACAACCTGAAGCGGTCCGCCGACGAACTGAAGACGCAGCTCGAGGATGCCCAAGCCGAACTCGGCGAGGCGTTCGAGGGGCTGAAGAAGGTGGAAATCCTGGAGAACCGCGAGCGCTCGGCCGAGCGGGCCGCAGACAACGCCCGCGACCAGGCGGCCATGAACCAGCTCGGGCTCGCCCGGGCGATGCGCGCCTGACGCTTAGATGATCGGCACGTCCGGCGCCGCGTCCCGCGGCAGCCGGCCCGTGAGGCGCGGATCGTCCGCGACCTCTAGCGCCCGGCGATAGGGAAGAAACCCGACCGAGCGATAGAACCCGACGGCTGCCGGATGGTCGAGCGTGCAGGTATGCAGCCAGAGGCGGGAGATCGGGCGTGAGAAGGCGCGGCGGATCGCTTCCGCGGCGAGCTCCCGGCCAAGCCCTCGTCCGATGGATTCGGGAACGAGGCCCAGGAAGGCGAGCTCGCATTCGCCGGGCTTGCGGAAGTCGAGTTCCAGGATCCCGGAATCCCTTCCGTCGATCACGAAGGCGAGTGCTTCAACGGACGCGTCGTCGACGATCGCTCTCAGCTGCGCATCGGACAGGGACGCACGACTGAACCAGAGCCACGGGCGCCCCACCTCGCTGAACAGGCGCCGGTAGCGCACCACGTCTCCCGAGAGCTGAACGAACTCGCCCGAGCGCAGCGCTGAACGGGCCTGGGCCGGTGCGCGCCGCATCTCGAGATAGGTCGCCACGGCGGCGATCTTGCCGGGTGGAAGTTCAAGGAACCCGGGAACCTCGGGCCGATCCTCAGGCCCTGGACGTGGTGACACGGACGCTTCCCTTGAACGCGAGCCTCCCGAAAACCTAGTCCCGGCCGAAGCGATTGGCCAATGTCGCGTGACGGATACGTATCCATTCGAGGCGAGCTGCGCGCGGTTCCGGGCTCCTTCTATTGCGGAGCGTGGATGACTAGGCCTTTCGTCACATAGACGCCGCGCTTGCGGGCTTAGGTCCGCTCGGGCACAGAACCGGGCGCCGCGCCGGTCTTCCGGCCCGGGCGGCCCGGACGAGTGCATGAAGAACGTCAAGGAATTCATCTGGCCGATCATCGGCCTCGCCGCCGTCGTGCTGTCCTGCTGGCTCCTGTACCGGGAGTTGCGCGGCATCTCGCTGGCGGACGTGTGGGCAAGCCTCGTCGCGATCCCGTCGCACAACTACGCGCTCGCCTTCGCGTCGACGATGCTCGCCTACGCGGCGCTCGCCTGGTACGACCGCATCGCGCTGCTTCATCTCGGCGTGAAGCACGTTTCCTGGCTGTTCGTCTCGGTAACGTCGTTCACGACCTACGCGCTGTCGCACAACATCGGCGCCTCCGTGTTCTCCGGCGCGCTCGTGCGCTACCGGGCCTACACGTCGAAGGGCCTCTCGGCCGCGCAGGTGGCGGTGCTCGTCGCGTTGTGCTCCTTCACGTTCGGGCTCGGCACGATCCTGCTCTTCGGCGGGGTCCTCGTCATCGAGCCGGAGCTTCTCTCCCGGGTCGCGGACCGCGTTCCGCCGATGCTGGCCAACCCAACCACGGCGCGGGTCATCGGCATTGTCTTCCTGGCCATGGTCGCGCTCTACGTGTTCGGCTCGCTTCTCCACATGCGGCCGGTCACGATCCGCAGCTTCACGCTGGCCTATCCCCGGCCCAACATCATGGTCCGGCAGCTCATCGCGGCGCCGCTGGAGCTCATCGGGGCCGCGGGCATCATCTATTTCGCACTGCCCGAGGCGGCCAATCCGGGCTTCCTGATCGTGCTTGGCGCGTTCCTGGCCGCTTTTTCGGCGGCACTCGTCAGCCACGCGCCGGGGGGGCTCGGCGTGCTCGAGCTGATCTTCGTCGCCATGATGCCGGACGTGCCGCAGGCGGACGTCGTCGCCGCGCTCCTCGTATTCAGGCTGTTCTACCTGCTCCTGCCCTTCGCGGCAGCCCTGATCGTGGTGCTGCTCTTCGAGCGGGCGCGGCTCTCCAAGGCCTGGCGCGAGCGCATGCCATCCTCGATCCCGCCGGTTCCGCAGCCGCCGCCGTGAGCGGCACGCCGCCCGTGGCTAGTCTGCGTGCCGGCATCCGCCGCACCATCTTCGGCCTCTCGACCCTGCTCGGGCGGCCGCGCGGCTTTTTCATCCCATACCGCTACGCCGGATTCGCGACACCCCAGCCCTATCCGGCGCTGGAGCCGCTGTTCCGTGCAGCCGAGCCCGAGTTCCGCAGCCTGATCGCCACAGCGGAATCGTTTCACGACGACCTTCTGGGCATCCTGAGCGGCAACGGCCCGGCGCGCTTCGACCAGGACTGGTTCCCCAGGCTGGACGCTGTTGCGGCGTACAGTCTGGTTCGACACGCGAAGCCGCGCGTCATCGTGGAGATCGGGTCCGGCCACTCGACGCGCTTCATGGCGCGAGCAGTGCAGGATGGCAGCTTGGCGACCGAGATCGTGGCGATCGATCCGCAGCCCCGCGCCTCGCTCGGGCGCTTGAACGTACGGCACGAAGCGTCGCTCCTGGGCGATGCCGATCCGGCCCTCTTCGCCGCTCTCGAAGCCGGTGACATCCTGTTTATCGACTCGAGCCACGTGGCGATGCCCGGCACGGATGTGGACCGCCTCGTCGGCGATCTCCTGCCAAGGCTGCCTGCCGGCGTCCTGATCCACGTTCACGACGTCCTGCTGCCGGATGCCTATCCGGCCGAATGGGCCTGGCGCGGGTACAACGAGGCGACGGTGGTGGCGGCCCTGATCGGTTCCGGCGGTTACGAGCTGGTCTTCTCGAGCCACTGGGTCGCGTCCAGGCACCCGGCATGGCTCACGACCGGCGTCATCGGCAACCTCCCGCTCCTGCCCGGGGCGCACGAAACCAGCCTCTGGCTCAGGAAGCGCTGAGCTTCTCCGGCCTCACCACGAGGGCGGTGGCGCCGAACATGATCGCCATGCCGACGCCTTCCCACAGGCCGAAGGCTTCTCCGGCCCAGATCACCCCGACCC
>CAXUKK010000055.1:0-6769 GCA_964251455.1 uncultured Enterovirga sp. | reverse complement strand
GCCGCTATGGCGTCGGTGCCGATCGGCTCGATGACGAGCGCCAATGCCACGAGGGAGACCCCGCCGATCAGGGTCTGCCAGAACGCCACCGCGGCAGGCGGCATCTCGCGCACCAGCGGCTTCGAGATGATGGCGCCCCAGGCATAGGAGAGCGTTGCGACGACTACGGCCGCGAGGCCGAGCCCGACCTGCGATCCCTCGCGAGCCGTGTCGCCGTTCCGGGTCGAGAACAGGAGCACGAGGCCCAGCGCACCGAGCGCAACTGCCGCGATTCGGCGCCCCGAGATGGTCTCTTCGCCGTATAGCGCGCCGACCAGCATCGAGAGGACCGGGATAAGCGACAGGTTGACGATCGCGGCGAGACCAGTCGGGCTGTGCGTGACGCCCCAGAACAGCAGGCTGTAGCAACCCGTGTTGATCAGGAGCGAAGCCGCGATCAGCCGGCCGACTTTCGGCGCCCTCCAGGGCACGCGTGCAACGAGGCACCAGAGGGCAAAACACAGAGAGGCGATGCAGAGCCGCACCCCGGCAACGAAGACGGGCGGCGTCGCCTCCGTCGCCCATTTCGCAGCGATCCAGGTCAGCCCCCAGACGATGGCCATTGCGAGAAATGCGACAAACCTCAGAAGCGGGCCGGCGCCGCTCCGGCCCTTCACGATGTTCATCATGCGACGAGACGCGCTGTCCCTCGGAGCGTCAAGCGATTGATGGAGAAGTGAATCATCAGTTAAGATCATGGGACGCGTGGGTTTTGGGGGAGCTCGCGGGACGCGACGACGGACGCGAAGGATTTTGAGATCGCATGGCGGATGCCGTAGCCGGAGCGGGCCCGAACGCCCTCACACCACGTCAGGCCCGAGAGGCAGCGCGGCGCGCAGCCGATTTTGAACGCGGCTATTCGCTGTCCTACAAGCGGCTGACCCTCGCCTTCGTGGCCGAGGGCGTGATCGTCGCGACGTCGCTCGCCGGCGCTTGGCTGTTCGCGTCCATCTATGGCGGCAACGATCCGTTGGCGTTCTGGATGATGATGCTGGCGCCCCTCGCCTATGCTGTGATCGAGTTCAGCCGCGTCCCGCTCGCCGTCTCCATCCGGACGCAACGGTCGCTCGCGCTCAGGATCGTGGCAGCGGTCGGCGTCGTGGGCGCTGCGGCCGTGACGGTGAAATCGGTCTCGCAGCTCGGCGAGATCATGTTCCGTCCGCGCCTGCAGGAGGCCGTGAAGGCCCATGAAAAGCTTGTGGACGCCACGAATGCGCGCACGACACTGGACCGCCAGATCAAGGATTCCGACGCGGTCGTAGCTCAGCGTACGGCCCAGCTCGACGACGCCGAGAAGCGGCTGAAATCGTCCAATACCGAGCTCGGCGCTCTGCCCCCCCAAAAGTGCTTCCGGGTCACCAGCACGACGCCTGACGGCCGTCGCGTAAGCAGCACGCGCTGCTCGACCGACCCGCGCACGGAGGCCATGAAAACGAGCCTCGGCTCGGCCCAGAAGGATCGCCAGGATGCGTCCGCCCGCCTGGATGACGCCCGCAACCAGCGTGCGAAGCTCGACCGTGCCGCGGTGGACCGCGCGCAGAGCGAGGCCGAGATGGGCTTCCGCGACGCGGTCATGCGCTCGCAGTTGCATTCGTTCACCGGCATGGTCTTCTTCAAGGACCCGGCGCAGGTCACGGATGCCGAGATCCACTCCTTCCTGTTCTTCTTCGTCTTCATCCCGGCGCTCGGCGCCTCGCTCGCCTCGACGCTGCTGGCTCTGACCTCCGTCGAGAAGCTGCGCGACGACGACGACATCGTCCTCGACCCGCAGGCCGGATCCTTCATCCTCGAACCCTTCGCGGTCGAGATCGTGCGGCAGGCTCGAGAAGAGGCCGAGAAGACCGCGACCGCCGCCATGGACCGGGCGCGGCCCGCCGCGCCGCCCTCCCCGGCCGTTCCCGAGGCGGCGGTTGCGCCCGCGCCGAGCGCGCCGGTCGCCTCCGGCCCGGCCCCCCTCCGCGTTATCGAATCCGGGCGCTGAGCCATGGAGCTGCCGAACACAGCCGAGAACCGGGTTCTCGCATCCACGGTGAACGCCCGCATCAAGTCGGATGCGCGGCTCCTGAACGCACGCGCCGGGCTCTACAGGCTCGCCGGCATCGGCATCCTGTGCTGCCTCGGGGGCGTGGGCATCGGGGCCGCCTTCTACGGCTATTCCTATGCCAATGACCCGACCTTCCCGACCGCGAAGGTCGCGAACATGGTGGCGGAGGCGCTGTCCAAGGTGACGTTCAAGACCGAGGGCACGGTGAAGCTCGACCCCGACTCGACGGTCGGGCTCGGCAGCCGCTCGGAGGTGCCGACGCCGACGGCCGCGCAGCTCGGCGCCGGCGCGACACCTGATTCAAAAGCCGCGGTGCTGACGAACTTCACCGTGTTCAAGAACGTGCCGTTCGGCTCGGGCCAGGTGGTGACGGGCTGGAATTTCACGTCGTCCGATCAGAAGAGCCCGAGCCACCAATATTGCTATTATTCGGAGCAGCTCGACGGCACGTCCAAGGTCACGGTCGACCTCGGCGAGAACGGCCGCGCGCTGCCGCAGGCGAAGGCGCGCTCCAACGTGGACCCGATCGTCGCCTATTCGAACTGCGTCTGGTTCAAGGCCGGCGCGATCTAGGCCCGCCCGGCGTCATCACCGGGCTCGTCCCGGTGACCCCGATCTGAATGCCTCCGAAGCCGGGTTGGCCGGGACAAGCCCGGCCATGACAGAACGGGTGGGCTCTGCTAGCCGGTCGGCATGACCGACCGTCTTTCCGCCCGCTTCGACCGCTGCCGCGACGAGGGCCGCGCTGCGCTCGTGACCTATGTCATGGCGGGCGACCCCGATCCCGAGACGTCGCTCGCGATCCTGTCGGCGTTGCCTGCTGCCGGGGCGGACATCGTCGAGTTCGGGCTGCCTTTCACGGATCCGATGGCGGACGGCCCCGCCATCCAGGCCTCGGGATTGCGCGCGCTGAAGGCCGGACAGACGACCGTGAGGACGCTGGACCTCGTCCGGCGCTTCCGCGAGGGCGACCCGGACACGCCGGTGATCCTGATGGGCTACTTCAATCCGATCTACATCCACGGCGTCGAGCGCTTCCTCGCCGATGCCAAGGCGGCCGACGTGGACGGGTTCATCGTGGTCGACCTGCCGCCCGAGATGGACGAGGAATTCTGCCTGCCGGCTCTCGCGGCCGGTTTTGCCTTCATCCGGCTGGCCACGCCGACAACGGACGACAACCGCCTGCCGACCGTGCTGCGGAACACGGCGGGCTTCGTCTATTACGTCTCGATCACGGGCGTGACGGGCACAGCGACGCCGGATTTCGGACGCGTCGCGGACGCGGTGGCGCGCATCAAGCGCCACACCGTGCTGCCGGTCGTCGTCGGGTTCGGCGTGAAGTCCGGCGAACATGCGGCCGCCGTCGCGCGTGGCGCGGACGGCGTCGTGGTCGGGTCCGCCATCGTCGATGCGCTGGCACGAACGCTCGATGCCGAAGGGCATGCCACGGACGCAACGGTTCCGGCCGTGACGGCGCTCGTCGGCGAGTTGGCGGAAGGCGTTCGCTCCGTCCACAAGGGCCGCGTCGCCTGACGCCCTGGAACTCGGACGAGCCGAGGCGTATCTACCGGGCATGAACTGGGTCAGTGAAGTCGTCCGTCCGCGGATCAAGACGCTTTTCAAGCGCGAGAGTCCCGAGAACCTCTGGATCAAGTGCCCGGACACGGGGCAGATGGTCTTCCAGAAGGATGTCGAGGCGAATGGCTGGGTCATTCCCGGCTCCGAGCATCACCTTCGGATGACCGCGACGCAGCGGCTGAAGATGATGTTCGACCAGGGCACCTGGCTCGACGTGCCGCTGCCCGAGGTCGCAACCGATCCGCTCAAGTTTCGTGACGAGAAGCGCTACGCCGACCGCCTCAAGGATGCGCGCGCCAAGACCGGCCAGAAGGACGCCTTCAAGGTCGGCTTCGGGCGCTGCGGCGAGTTGCCGATGACCATCGCCGTCCAGGACTTCGCCTTCATGGGCGGGTCGCTCGGCATGGCGGCCGGCGAGGCGTTCATCCGGGGCGCGGAGACGGCGCTCGACAAGACCACGCCGTTCGTCCTGTTCGCCGGCTCGGGCGGGGCCCGCATGCAGGAGGGCATCTTCTCGCTCATGCAGATGCCGCGGACCACGGTCGCGATCCGGCGCCTGAACGAGGCGCGGCTGCCCTATATCGTCGTCCTGACGAACCCGACCACGGGCGGCGTCACCGCCTCCTACGCCATGCTCGGCGACGTCCATCTCGCGGAGCCGGGCGCACTTATCGGCTTCGCCGGCCCGCGCGTCATCGAGCAGACGATCCGCGAGAAGCTGCCTCCGGGCTTCCAGCGCTCCGAATACCTGCGCGACCACGGCATGGTCGACCGCGTGGTACACCGGCGCGACCTGAAGGAGGAGGTCGCGCGGCTCTCCCGCATCCTCATGCGGGCCCCGGCGGTCGGTGCCGCCTCAGACGTCGCGCCTGCCGAGCCTGCAGCGCCCGCGCCTTGAGCGGGCGGATGGACTCCTCCGACGCGATCATCGCGCGCTGCCTGGCGCTGCACCCGAAGCTGATCGACCTCTCGCTCGACCGCATCCGCAACCTGCTCGCCCGGATGCACCATCCCGAGCGCCGCCTGCCCCCCGTGATCCACGTGGCCGGGACGAACGGCAAGGGCTCGACCATCGCGTTCATGCGCTCGATCCTGGAGAGCGCGGGCCTGCGCGTCCACGTCTACACCTCCCCCCATCTGGTGCGCTTCCACGAGCGGATCCGGCTCGGCGGCCTCCGGGGCGGGCACTACGTCTCCGAGGAGCGGCTGGCCGAGGCGTTGCTCCGGGCCGAGGCGCTGAATGCCGGCGACCCGATCACGGTCTTCGAGATCACGACGGCGGCTGCGATCGACATCTTCGCCGATACGCCGGCCGACGTGCTCCTGCTCGAGGTCGGGCTCGGCGGCCGGGCCGACGCGACCAACGTCATCGACCAGCCCGCCTGCGCGGTCATCACGCCGATCGGGCTCGATCACGCCGAACATCTCGGAACCACCCTCGCGGGCATCGCGCGAGAAAAGGCCGGGATCATGAAGCGCGGCTGCCCGGTCGTGATCGCGGCGCAGGACCATGTCGAGGCGGACGACGCCTTGCGGGAAGCGGCGGAAAAGGCCGGCGCCAAGCCGATCTTCGTCGGGACGCAGGATTTTTCCGTCCATGCGGAGGGCGGGCGGCTCGTCTACCAGGACGAGACCGGCCTCATGGACCTGCCCGCGCCGCGGCTCACCGGCCGGCACCAGTTCACCAATGCCGGCACGGCGATCGCGGCCGTGAAGGCCGCCGGGCTCGGCGATCTCGAACCCAAGGTGTTCGAGAGCGGGATCGCCAATGCGGAATGGCCCGGGCGGCTGCAGCTTCTCTCCCGCGGGCGGCTGACGCTGCTCCTGCCGGAAGGGGCCGAGCTCTGGCTCGATGGCGGCCATAACCGTGATGGCGGGCGCGCCGTCGCGGCAGCCATCGCGGACCTCGAGGAGCGCAGCCCCGCGCCGCTCGTCCTCGTCGCGGCCATGCTGGCGACCAAGGATGCAGAGGGTTACCTGGAGGAGTTCAAGGGCCTCGCCCGCGAGCTGATCGCCGTGCCCATGGCATCGCAGATGGCGGCGCGCCCGGCGGACGAACTCGCGTCGATCGCCTCGCGGGGCGGACTCCGGAGTTCGGTCGCGGCCGGGATCGAGGCCGCGCTCGATGAGATCTCCGAGACGACCTTCGAACGGCCGCCCCGCGTCCTGATCTGCGGCTCGCTCTACCTCGCGGGCGAGGTCCTGGCCCTCAACGGCACGCCGCCGACATGAAAAAGGCCCGCCGAAGCGGGCCTTCCATCTCTCCGAGACAGCGTCCCGGAATTCAGACGTGCTTCTGGATCCAGCGGGACAGGTCGCCCTTCGGCTTGGCCCCGATCAGCTGGTCGACATGCTTGCCGTCCTTGTAGATGAACAGGGTCGGGATCGACCGGATGCCGAGCTGGGCGGTAATGCCCGGGTTCTCGTCGATGTTGACCTTGGCGATCTTCACCTTGCCGGCCATCTCGCTCGCGATCTCTTCGAGAGCCGGGCCGATCATCCGGCATGGGCCGCACCACTCGGCCCAGAAATCGACGACCACAGGCTCCGCCGACTTGATCACGTCCGCATCGAAGCTCTGGTCCGTCACCTTCATGGTCGCCATCAAGATCGTCCTTGCTATGGGCGGCCGGGCCGCCCTCGTTGAGAGCTAGGTATGGTGGCGCACCCTGCTGTCAAGCCGCGCCGCCCAGCGCGGCGTGCAAGGCAGCATCGAGTGCGGCAGGGTCGAGCTCGACCACGTCGGGTCCGTCCGTCCAGACGAGGATGGGCCGCACCGCGCGTCCAGGATAGGCTTCCTCGAGCACCGCCCGGTAGAGCGCGAGCTGGGCGAGATAGCTCGCGGGCACGGTGCCGGGAGCGTGGGCGCCCGTCTTGAAGTCCGCGACGATCACGGCATCCGGCGTCACGGCCATGCGGTCGACCTGACCGACGACGACCTGCACGCTCCCGTCCGCGCCCTGGACCTGACCGGCGATCGGCGCCTCGCCCTTCGCGTCCGGCCCGAAGAGGGGAGCGAGCGCCGGGTGGTCGATCACGGCCAGGGCGTCCGCACGAATGCGCTCCCGAACGCGGCGCGGGAGGCCCGCGGCCCGAGCCTCCGCGAAG
>CAXUKK010000054.1:0-10418 GCA_964251455.1 uncultured Enterovirga sp. | reverse complement strand
TGCGGCTCGATACGGGCCGGCAGATCGGCATACAGCTCGTCGATGTTCGACATGCCGCCGCCGAGGACGATGACGTCCGGATCAAGGATGTTCACGACCGCCGCGATCCCGCGTCCGAGCCGGTCGAGATAGGCCTCGTAGGTGGCGCGGGCGGCATCGTCCCCTGCCCGCATCAGTGCGGATATCTCGGGCCCGGTGAGGGGATGGCCGGTGCGCTCCCGATAGTCGCGTTCAAACCCGGTTCCGGACACGAAGGTCTCGTTGCAGCCGCGGCGTCCGCAATAGCATGGCGGCCCGGGTTGCGCGTCTGCCGTCGGACGCGGTAGCGGATTGTGGCCCCCCTCGCCGGCGATGCGGTTGCGTCCGCCCATCGCCGTCCCGTCGATCGCGATCCCCGAGCCGGCGCCGGTGCCGATGATCACGCCCCAGACGATGCGGTGGCCGGCGCCCGCGCCATCCACCGCCTCGGATACGGCGAAGCAGTTCGCATCGTTCTCGACCCGCACCTCGCGCCCGAGCGCCGCGGCCAGATCCCGGTCGAGCGGGCGGCCGATGTTCCAGGTCGAGTTGGCGTTCATGATCAGGCCTGTCCGCGGCGAGATCGCGCCCGGAACGCCGATCCCGACGGTGCCGCGCTGGCCGGTCTGCGCCTCCAACTCGCCGACGAGCCGGACGATCGCCGCGAGGCAGGCGTCGTAATCGCCCTTCGGGGTCGACACGCGGCGCCGGTCGAGCACGTCGCCGGCGGGCGAAAGCGCCATCGCTTCGATCTTGGTTCCGCCCCAGTCGACCCCGATCAGCATCAGGCGGCGATCTTCAGCGCGGCCTCGACCTCCCGCGCGCGTCCGAGGCGCCTGAACGTGTCGGCCAGATGCGGCTCCTGAGCGATCCGGCGCGCATGGAGGCGGCTGATCTCGTGCGTGAGCCGGCCACCGCGCCCGAGGATCTCGTCCGCGAACCCGATCATGCGCAGGTTCGGCCAGGCCTGCGGCCGGATGCTGGTCAGGCGCCCGATGAGCGACGCCTCGTCCTCGTCCGGATAGGCCTGGGCGAGCAGCATCGTCATGGCGGCCGTCGAGCGCGAGATCCCCATGTGGCAATGGATCAGGAGGTGCCCCTCGTCGCGCTGGTGCGCATCGGCCGCGAGGTCGTCCGCGAAGGCGAGGACCTGCTCGACATGCTCCCGCTCCGGCAGAATCTGTCCCGCGACCGGCTCGATGATGTCGTGGAAGCGCAGCGTCAGCCGGTGATGACGGTCCCAGCGGCCGAAGCTCTCCGGGTCCGGCCAGTCCGGATCCAGGATCGACAGGACGGGGGTGACACGGCCGCCCGAGTGGCCCTCGAGCTCCTCGAGGCCGCAGATGGTGAGGAGGTTGATGCGTGCGCGTTCCATGCGGGCGCTCTACCGGATTCGGGGCCTGTTACCTATCGGGCTCAGCCCTTCGCGCCGGCCGTGATCGGCTCCTGGTAGGCGAGGCCCATGTCCCAGGGGAAGTAGATCCAGGTGTCCTGGCTGACCTCCGTCACGAAGGTGTCGATCACGGGCCGGCCAGCCGGCTTGGCGTAGATCGCGGCGAAATGGGCCTTGGGCAGCATGTTGCGGACGATCTGGGCGGTTTTGCCCGTATCGGTCAGGTCATCGATCACCAGGATGCCCTTGCCGCCCTCGCCGAGGTTCATGACGCTCTCGGATATGCCCTTCAGCACCGTCAGATCGCCCTGGCTCTTGTAATCGTGGTAGCTCGCGACGCACACCGTCTCGATCAGCCGGACGTCGAGCTCGCGCGCCACAACCGCGGCGGGGACGAGACCGCCGCGCGTGATGCACACGATCGCCTTGAACGGGTCTGCGCCGGCCAACCGCCAGGCAAGCGCCCGCGCGTCTCGGTGGAACTGGTCCCAGGAGACCGGAAACGCTTTTTGCGGCGGGTTAGCCATCTCGTCCGCTCAGACCTTTGCTTCCTCCCGCGGGCTCTTAGCGACCCGCTCCGCGCTTGTCATTCAGCCCCCATGCAGCCCTGCCCCGTCACGGTGCCAATGCGAAGCGCGAAGGCAGCCCGTTGACAGGCGCCACGCGCCCCTGTTCGAGGCGAGGCTGAGCGGCCGCGCGCCGGAGTAAATGTTTCGATGTGGCTGATCCGCCTTTATGTTCGCGTTCTCGGCCAGCTCGGCTCGGACCTCCGGCTCGGAGCGGTCCTGGCTGCGGCAAATATCGGTCTCGCCATTGCGGCCTTCGCCGAACCGATCCTGTTCGGCCGCATCATCGATCGGCTGACCCAGGGGGTCGGCGGGCGCACGGTGTCTTTTTCGTCGCTTCTGCCGCTGCTCGGCGCCTGGATCGCGTTCGGGCTGTTCACGATCGGCGCGGGCGTCCTGGTCGCACTTCACGCCGACCGGCTCTCGCACCGGCGCCGCCTCGCCACCATGGCGAACTACTTCGAGCACGTGCTGGAACTGCCTCTCGCCTTCCACACCTCCACCCATTCGGGCCGCGTGCTGAAGGTGATGCTCGAAGGCTCGAACGGCATGGCGTGGCTGTGGCTCGGCTTCTTCCGCGATCATTTCGCGGCCATCGTCGCCCTGACCATTCTCCTGCCCCTGACGCTGTTCCTGAACTGGCGCCTCGGGATCCTGCTCGTGGCGCTGGTCGTGCTGTTCACGATCCTGACCGCGTTGGTGCTGCGGAAGACCGAGACGCTGCAGGGGCGCGTCGAGCAGTATCATTCGAGCCTGGCCGAGCACGCCTCGGACGCACTCGGCAACGTGCCGGTCATCCAGTCGTTCACGCGCACGAAAGCCGAGACGGGGGCGCTGAGGAACATCATCGGGGAACTCCTCGCAGCACAGACGCCGGTCCTTTCCTGGTGGGCGCTCGCGTCGATCGCGACCCGTGCCTCGGCGACGCTGACGGTGACGGCGATCTTCATGCTCGGCACCTGGCTCCACCTGCAGGGCCTCGCCTCGATCGGCGACGTCGTCATGTTCATGTCGATCGCCACCATGCTGATCGGGCGGCTGGAGCAGGTGGTCGCTTTCGTGAACCAGCTTTTCATGCAGGCGCCCAAGATGGCGGAGTTCTTCGAGATCATCGATACCGCCCCGACCGTCCATGACCGACCGCATGCCCGCAACATCGACCGGCCCGAAGGCCAAGTCGCCTTCGACAACGTCTCGTTCTCCTACGACGGCAAGCGGACGGCGATCGCCGACGTATCCTTCGCAGTGGAGCCGGGCGAGAACGTCGCCCTGGTGGGAGCGACCGGTTCCGGCAAATCGACCACGCTCGGGCTCCTGCACCGCGCCTTTGATCCGCAATCGGGCTCGATCCGGATCGACGGCGTCGACATCCGCGACATCTGCCTGGCCTCGCTCCGGCGGAACATCGGCGTGGTGTTCCAGGAGCCGATGCTCTTCGCGCGCTCCATTCGCGAGAACCTGCTCGTCGGCCGGCCCGAGGCGACCGAAGCCGAGATGCGCGATGCGCTCGAGCGGGCGCAGGCCTCCGAGTTCATCCTGCGCCAGACGGACGGGCTCGATTCGGTCATTGGCGAGCGCGGCCGGTCGCTCTCCGGCGGCGAGCGCCAGCGCCTGTCCATCGTGGACGAGGCCACCAGCGCGCTCGATGCCGCGACCGAGCGCAAGCTGCAGATCGCGCTCGAGGAGGTCATGAAGGGACGCACGACCTTCGTCATCGCGCACCGGCTGGCGACGATCCGCAACGCCGACCGCATCCTCGTCTTCGATGCCGGCCGGATCGTGGAATCCGGAAGCTTCGACGAACTCGTGGCGCAGGGCGGCCGCTTCGCCGAGCTCGCGCGGGCGCAGTTCATGGCAGGCGAGGCGAAACCTCTCGCGGCACCCCGGCCCTCACTGTCCGTGGTGGGCGGCGCGTAGCGTCAGATCGGACAAGATGTCGCCAATTGCGGAGCGAGACCCGATCACGCATCTTGAGCGTGGGGCGCCGTCATACGGGTCGGCTAGAGGCGGCTCTGTGTCCGCCCAGGATGCACGGGTCGAGGGATGAACACGAGCTTCTTCCAGGACATGCTCGGCGAGATCGCCGAGCGGGGCCGGAACCTCCTCGAGCGCTCGGCCGTCGTGCCCGCGATCTCCCGTGTCGGATGGCGCAACGCGCCGAAGAGCGCCGGCATCGCCGAACTCGCCCACGCATTGCTGTCCGGGCGCGGCGAGGCGTCCGGCGTCGCGCTCGCGAAGCAGGTCCTGGACCTCTATGCCGGCCTGTCCGCGGAGGAGCGGACCGAGTTCTTCCGGGTACTGGCCCGCGAGTTCGCACCCGATCCCGTGAAGCTGCGCGCGGCCTGGGCCGATTACGAGGCATCGCCGGGCCCAGCGACCCTGCAGGCGCTGCTCCGCGCGGTCGAGCCGCCCCGGCAGGAGCTCATCCGCCGGCTGAACCTGGCGCCCGGCGGCACGCGGGCGCTCGTCGCCATGCGCGAGGCTCTGCTGAGCGAGGCGCGAAGCGAGGAATTCGCCAGCGTCTCCGACGACCTCGAACACCTCTTCTACTCGTGGTTCAACCGCGGCTTCCTGATGATGCAGCGCATCGGCTGGTCGAGCCCGGCCGACATCCTCGAGCGCATCATCCGCTACGAGGCCGTCCACACCATCCAGGGGTGGGACGACCTCAGGCGCCGCGTCCAGCCGCCCGATCGGCGCTGCTACGCGTTCTTCCACCCGTCGCTGGTCGACGAGCCGCTCATCTTCGTCGAGGTCGCCCTCACGGCCGACATTCCGGGCTCGATCCAGGAGGTCCTCGCGGACGATCGGGCGCCGCTGGCGCCGGAGCGCGCGACGACGGCCGTCTTCTACTCGATCAGCAACTGCCAGCCGGGCCTGCGTGGCATCTCCTTTGGCAACTTCCTGATCAAGCAGGTCGTCGAGGACCTCTGCCGCGACATACCTTCGCTCAAGAGCTTCGTGACGCTGTCGCCGGTTCCGGGCTTCGGCAAATGGGTCGGCCGCGTCGTGGCCGATCCGGACGCAGCCGGATTGCCGAGCTTCGATCCGTCTCGGCTGTCGCTCCTCGACAACCCTGATTGGCACCGCGATCCAGCCGCTTCCGCCGAGCTTCGCCCGGTCATCCTGGGTCTCGCGTCGACCTACTTCCTGCGCATGAAGAGCGGGAAGGGATTGCCGCTCGATCCGGTCGCTCGTTTCCATCTCGGCAATGGTGCCCGGCTCGAGCGCCTGAACTGGCTCGGCGACACCTCGCCGAAGGGCCTGCGCGAGAGCCTCGGCCTGATGGTCAATTACCGCTACGACCTCGGGACGATCGAGGCGAACCACGAGGCCTTCGCGAACCAGGGCGTCGTCGCTACCTCCAGCCCGGTGCAGCGCCAGCTGAAGGACTTCGAATCCAGCCTCCTCGAAGGCCGGGTGGCCGTCTAGCCCTCGGGCTCGAGCATCGCCGCGAGCTTCGGCGACAGGCCGACACTCGGCACCGGCGGGGTCCGCGCCAAGGAGCCGGTCTTCGGCTTGGCAAGGTGGAAATCCGCGGCCGTCACGGTCGCCCGGACGCCTGCCTCGAGCGAACAGATGACCGGCACTGGCACGTGCGGGGCGATCCGGCCGGCAAGCCCGGCGAGCCCGGCCCCTCCCAGGATCACGACCTCCGCCCCGTCGTGTTCGGCGCAGGCCCGGCCAGTTTCGGCCAAGAGGGCCAGCGCGCGCTCGGGGTCGTTCGCGATATCGGCCCCTGTCGGGGCGACCGTGCGGATGCTGGCGAGGCGGGATGCGAGCCCGAGGCTCGCCACGAATTCGTGCAGCATCGGCCCCCACCGCTCGCCACCCGTGACGATGGAAAAACGAGCGCCGAACAGGCAGGCGAGGTGGCACGAGGCTTCGGCCATCCCGACCACCGGGACCGGCGACAATTCCCGCATCGCCAGGAGGGCCGGCTCGCCGAAACAGGCGAGAAGGACGGCGTCGCAGCCCTCGTGGTGTTCCGCGAACGCATCGAGCGCCGCATGTGACGCGATCGCGGCCGCAGCCCGGCTGGCGATGTAGCGCGGGCCGAAGCGGCCGGTCGCCGTCCTGATGTCGATGGCCGTCCCGACCAGTTCGCGGGCACGGGCGGCGACGAGCTCCGTGATGCTGTCGGTCGTGTTCGGATTGACGAGGAGAAGACGCATGCGCGGAGAGCCGGAGAAGAGAGAGGAGTTGCCTCGCCAGGGCCAGTGCGGGCAAGCTTGGCCGGCCAGTCTGGCACGACGATTGCTGCCCGCAAGAGGCGGCTTCGACGAGGCGCCATACGGTGAACGCACCGCGAGGGGAACAGAATGGTATCGCGTTGGGCGCTGCAGCTGGGCTGCAGCCTGCTGGCCGTGGGGATCGCGACGGGCGTCGCGGCCCAGGAGAAGGTGCTGCGGATCGCCATGACGGCGGCGGACATTCCACGCACGCTCGGCCAGCCCGATCAGGGCTTCGAGGGCAACCGCTTCACGGGCATCCCGATCTACGACGCCCTCGTTCACTGGGACCTCTCGAAGGAGAAGGAGCCCTCCGTCCTGATCCCGGGCCTCGCGACCGAGTGGAAGGCCGGCGACGACAAGACAAAGTGGGTCTTCAAGCTCCGCCCAGGCGTCACCTTCCATGACGGCTCCGCCTTCACGGCCGCCGCCGTCGTCTGGAACGTCCAGAAGGTGCTGGACAAGGCGGCTCCGCAATTTGATCCGAGCCAGGTCGGCGTGACGGCGTCCCGCATGCCGACGCTCCGCTCCGCGCGCGCGATCGATGATACGACGGTCGAGCTCACGACCTCCGAGCCGGATTCGTTCCTGCCGATCAACCTGACGAACCTTTTCATGGCATCGCCGACCCATTGGGAGGCGAAGCTGAAGGCGGTTCCGGCGTCGGTCACCGACCCGGCGGAACGCGCCAAGCAGGCCTGGACGGCTTTCGCGGCCGATCCCTCCGGCTCCGGCCCGTTCAAGGTCACGCGCTTCGTCTCCCGCGAGCGGCTCGAGCTTGCCGCCAACGCGGCCTATTGGGACGAGAAGCGGAAGCCGAAGATCCCGAAGGTCGTGCTGCTGCCGCTTCCGGAGGCGAATGCCCGCACGGCAGCCCTCCTGTCGGGCCAGGTCGATTGGATCGAAGCGCCGGCGCCCGACGCCGTGGCGCAGATCACGAGCCGCGGCTTCAAGATGTACCAGAACGCCCAGCCGCATGTCTGGCCGTGGCAGCTCTCCTTCCTGGAAGGCTCGCCCTGGCTCGACAAGCGCGTGCGGCACGCGGCCAATCTCTGCATCAACCGGACGGAGATGAAGGAGGCGCTGAGCGGCCTGATGGCCGAGGCGAATGCGACCTACGAGGAAGGGCATCCCTGGAACGGCAACCCGTCCTTCAAGATCAAGTACGACCCGGCGGCCGCCAAGAAGCTGATGACGGAAGCCGGTTTCTCGGCCGCGAAGCCCCTCAAGGTGAAGGTCCAGACCTCCGCGTCGGGCTCGGGCCAGATGATGCCGATCCCGATGAACGAGTACATGCAGCAGGCACTGAAGGAGTGCTTCTTCGACGTCGAGCTCGACGTGATCGAGTGGAACACGCTGTTCACGAACTGGCGCCAGGGCGCGAAGGACGCCTCCGCCCGCGGCGCGAACGCCATCAACGTGACCTACGCGGCGATGGACCCGTTCTTCGGGATGGTGCGCTTCACCTCGACGAAGACGTTCCCGCCGGTCTCGAACAACTGGGGCTATTTCGGCAACGCCGAGTTCGACACGCTGATCGGCGACGCCCGCACCGCCTTCGACGACAAGGCGCGCGACGCGGCGCTGGCCAAGCTCCATGCACGGATCGTCGAGGAGGCTCCGTTCGTGTGGGTGGCGCACGACGTCGGCCCGCGCGCCATGTCGACCAAGGTGAAGGGCGTCGTGCAGCCGCAGAGCTGGTTTATTGATATCGCGACGATGTCGATGGAGTGACGGGCGCAGCACGTCATCCCCGGGCTCGTCCCGGGGATCTCTGTCCGAGCCGTGACCTGAGATCGGGATGGCCGGGACGAGCCCGGCCATGACAGCGGAAGTCTGATGCTCACCTATCTCGCGCGGCGAGTCGTCTACACGATCCCGATCCTGCTCGGCGTCGCGCTCGTCTGCTTCGCGCTCGTCCATATCGCGCCGGGCGATCCGCTGGTCTCCGTGCTGCCGCCCGACGCGTCGGCCGACATGCAGACGATGCTGCGCGCGCTCTACGGATTCGACCGGCCCTATGCCGAGCAATTCGCCCGCTGGCTCTGGCGGGCCGGCCATGGCGACCTCGGCACCTCCATCGCGACGGGCCGCCCCGTCACGGACGAGGTATTCAAGGCCGTCGGCTACACGCTGCGGCTGTCGCTTCTCGCGACGATGATCGGCTTCTTCTTCGGCTGCCTGTTCGGCTTCGTCGCCGGCTATTACCGCGACTCGTTCATCGACAAGGCCGCCTCCGCGCTGTCCGTCCTTGGGGTCAGCGTGCCGCATTACTGGCTGGGCATGGTGCTGGTCATCATCTTCGCCGCAATTTTGGGCTGGCTGCCGCCGACCGGAGCCGGCTCCGGGAACGAGGACATCTTCGGCCTGCTCCGCCACATGATCCTGCCCGCGGTCACGATGTCCGTGATCCCCATGGGCATCGTGGCCCGCACCGTGCGGGCGCTCGTCGCGGACATCCTGGCCCAGGAATTCGTCATCGGCCTGAAGGCCAAGGGCCTGACGGATTGGGGCGTGTTCAAGCACGTGGTGAAGAATGCGGCACCGACGGCGCTTGCCGTCATGGGCCTGCAGCTCGGCTACCTCCTCGGCGGCTCGATCCTGATCGAGACCGTGTTCTCCTGGCCGGGTACCGGCTTCCTTCTGAACGCCGCGATTTTCCAGCGCGACCTGCCGCTGCTTCAGGGCACGATCCTGGTGCTCGCGCTATTCTTCGTGATCCTGAACCTTCTCGTCGACGTGGTGCAGACCACGCTCGATCCTCGCATCCAGCGGAGCTGACGATGGCCGCGCTGGCGACACAAAGCCTCGTCGAGGCACCCCAACCCAAGACGATCGGCTACTGGCAGGGCGTCTGGCGGCGGTTGAGGCGCGATCCGGTGGCGATTTTCGCCGCTTTTGTCATCCTGGCGCTGATCCTGATGGCGGTTTTCGCGCCCTACATAGCGCCCGCGGACCCCTACCGGGCTGCCAGCCTGAGGCGCCTGCGGCCGATCGGCACCGCCGGCTACCCCCTCGGATCCGACGATCTCGGCCGTGACATGCTCTCGCGCCTCATCTTCGGCGCCCGGCTGTCGCTCTTCATGGGCATCACGCCGGTGATCCTGGCCTTCGGCATCGGGTCCGCGGTCGGGATCTTCGCCGGCTACGTCGGCGGCTGGGCGAACACCGCGATCATGCGCACGATCGACGTGTTCTACGCCTTCCCCTCGGTGCTCCTGGCGGTCGCCCTCTCCGGAGCGCTGGGCGCCGGCTTCGGCAACGCCCTCGTCTCGCTCACGATCGTCTTCATCCCGCAGATTGCCCGTGTCGCCGAGGCGGTGACGACGCAGGTCCGAACGCGCGACTACGTCGAGGCGGCCCGCGCCTCGGGCGCCGGCGGGTTCACGATCGTGCGAGTCCACGTGCTCGGCAACGTGCTCGGACCGATCTTCGTCTACGCGACGAGCCTGATCTCGGTCTCGATGATCCTCGCCTCCGGCCTGTCCTTCCTCGGGCTCGGCGTCCGTCCGCCGGAGCCCGAATGGGGGCTCATGCTGAACACGCTGCGCACCGCGATCTATGTCCAGCCCTGGCTCGCGGCCCTGCCCGGCGTGATGATCTTCATCACGTCCATCGCCTTCAACCTGCTCGCCGACGGCCTGCGCTCCGCCATGGATGTGAAGCAATGAGCGCTGCCTTCTCCCCGTCCGAGGATCGTGGCGGTCCGGCCCAGCCGCTTCTCACCGTGAAGGGTCTCCTGAAGCACTTTCCCGTGCGCAAAGGGCTGCTCGGCGGCGTCACGGCCCAGGTCAGGGCGGTGGACGGAATCGATTTCGAGGTGCTGAAGGGCGAGACGCTGGGCGTCGTCGGTGAGTCCGGTTGCGGCAAATCGACGACCGCGCGTCTTCTTCTGCACCTCATCGACCCGACGGCGGGCGAGATCGTCTTCGACGGCGAACAGGTCGGCTCGCGGGCGCTGAGCATCACGGCCTTCCGGCGCCAGTGTCAGATGGTGTTCCAGGACAGCTACTCCTCCCTGAATCCGCGCCTGACGGTCGAACGCTCGATCGCATTCGCGCCGCAGGTCCACGGCGTGTCGCGCCGTGAATCGATCGCCCGTGCGCGCGACCTCCTCGCCCGGGTCGGCCTCGAGCCGCGCCGCTTCGCCGAGCGCTACCCCCACGAGCTCTCGGGCGGCCAGCGCCAGCGCGTGAACATCGCCCGCGC
>CAXUKK010000053.1:0-10590 GCA_964251455.1 uncultured Enterovirga sp. | reverse complement strand
CCATGCCCTTCACCATCTTGCCGGGGATCATCCAGTTGGCGAGGTCGCCGTTCTCGGCGACCTGCATGGCGCCCAGGATCGACAGGTTGATGTGCCCGCCGCGGATCATCGCGAAGGAATCGGCGGACGAGAAGAAGCTCGTGGTCGGCAGTTCCGTGATCGTCTGCTTGCCGGCGTTGATGAGGTCGGGGTCCTCCTCGCCCTCATAGGGGAACGGCCCCATGCCCAGCATGCCGTTCTCGCTCTGCAGCTGAACGCTCATTCCCGGCGGGATAAAGTTCGAGACGAGCGTCGGGATCCCGATCCCGAGATTGACGTAGAAGCCGTCGCGGAGCTCCTGGGCGGCCCGCTGGGCCATCTGTTCGCGTGTCCAAGCCATGATGCTGTCTCCCCTCAGGCGGCCTTGCGGATTGTGCGCTGCTCGATCCGCTTCTCGGCGTTCGGCGTGTGCACGATCCGGCTGACGAAAATGCCCGGCGTGATGATGTGGTCCGGATCGATTTCGCCCGGCTCGACGAGATGCTCGACCTGCGCGATCGTGACCTTCGCGGCAGTCGCCATCATCGGATTGAAGTTCCGCGCCGTCTTCCGATAGACGAGGTTGCCCTCCTGGTCGCCCTTCCAGGCATGGATGACGGCGAGGTCGGCAAACAGCCCGCGTTCCATGACGTAATGCTCGCCGTCGAACTCGCGCGTCTCCTTGCCTTCTGCGATGAGCGTGCCGTAGCCCGTCTTGGTGAAGAAGGCCGGGATGCCCGCGCCACCGGCGCGGATGCGCTCGGCGAGCGTGCCCTGCGGATTGAACTCGATCTCGAGTTCGCCGGCGAGGTATTGCTGCGCGAAGGTCTTGTTCTCGCCGACATAGGACGAGATCATCTTCTTCACCTGCCTGGTCTCGAGCAGCACGCCGAGACCGACGCCGTCGATGCCGGCATTGTTGGACACGATGGTCAGGTTCTTGGCGCCGGAATCGCGGATCGCCTCGATCAGCAGATCCGGGATGCCACAGAGGCCAAAGCCGCCTGCCATGATCATCATGCCGTCGCCGATGGCGCCCGCGAGCGCCGCGCGGGCGTCAGGAAAGACCTTCTTCATTCATGAACTCCCCGGCTCCGCCCCGTAAGGGCGCAAGCGTGCGGGCACCATAGCGGCGTCGCTTCAGGGCTGGAAGCCTCCGCGACCCTGCAACCGGCGTCACGGCGCTCCTTTCTGGCGGCGCCGCAAGCGGGACAGGGCAGCGGCGGCGCCGAGGAGGCAGATCACGAGCCCGATCATCAGAGTCGAGGCAGCGTTGATCTCGGGCGTCACCCCGAGCCGCACGCTCGAGTAGATCAGCATGGGCAGGGTGGTAGCGCCCGGACCCGAGGTGAAGCTCGCCAGCACGAGATCGTCGAAGGAGAGCGTGAAGGCAAGAAGGAACCCCGCTGCGACCGCCGGCGCGATCAAAGGCAGCGTGACCGTGAGGAAGGCCCGGACGGGCGGCGCGCCGAGATCCGCGGCCGCTTCCTCGAGCGAGCGGTCGAGATCCGTCAGCCGTGCCTGGACCACGACGGTGACGAAGGCGAGCGTCAGCGTCGTGTGCGCGACCGTGACCGTCCAGAAGCCGCGCTCGAGGCCCAGCGCGACGAACAGGAGCAGGAGCGACAGCCCGGTGATCACCTCCGGCATCATCATCGGAGCATAGAGCATCCCGGTGAAGAGCGTCCGGCTCCGAAACCGGCCGTGGCGCACGAGCGCATAGGCCGCCGCCGTCCCAAGAAGCGTCGCCAGCGCGGAGGAGAGCACGGCGATGCGAAACGAGGTCCAGGCGGCCTGCTTCAGCGGCGCGTTCCCAAGCAGCGAACCATACCACCGGGTCGAGAACCCGCCCCACACGGCAACGAGGCGCGACGCGTTGAACGAGTACGCCACGACGAGGCCCAAGGGCACGTAGAGGAAGGCCAGCCCCAGTCCGAGCGCGAGGCCGTTGAACCAGGTGAAGCGCCGCCCTCTCACCCGCGCGGCTCCAGCCGGCGCATCTCGGCGTTGCGATAGGCGACGATCGGCCCGACCAGCAGGACCGTCATGACCACCGCCACGGCGGAGGCCAGCGGCCAGTCGCGATTGGAGAAGAACTCGCTCCACAGCGTCCGTCCGAGCATGAGCGTCTCGGACCCGCCGAGAAGGTCGGGCACGATGAATTCGCCGACGATCGGGATGAAGCAGAGAAGCAGGCCGGCCACGATCCCCGGCTTCGAGAGCGGGACGGTCACGGTCCAGAACGCCTTGAGCGGCGAGGCACCAAGATCCGAGGCGGCTTCCAGCAGGGCTTCATCCTGCCGTTCGAGGCTCGCGTAGAGCGGGAGGATCATGAAGGGGAGGTACGAGTAGACGATCCCGACCAGCACGGCGGCGTTCGTGTTGAGGATCTGCAGCGGCTCGCCGATTGCCCCGAGCGCCAGCAGGGCTCGGTTGAGAAACCCCTCCGGGCTGAGGATCGCCATCCAGGCATAGACCCGGATCAGGAGGCTCGTCCAAAACGGCACGATCACGAGCGCGACGAGGAGTGGCCGCCAGCGCGGTGCCGCGCGCGCCATCGCGAGGGCGACCGGGTAGCCGAGGAGCAGCAGGAGGATAGTCGAGACAGCCGCCAACGACAGCGACGAGATGGCTGCGCCCCAGTAGAGATCGTCGGCGAGGAGCGTGCGGTAGTTCTCGAGGCCAAGAGCCTGCCAGAAGGCTCGCCAGCTCTCCAGATCGAGGCTCCAGGGCAGCAGCGGCCGGTACGGTGGCTGCGCGGTGGCGGGCTCCGAGAGGCTGATCTTCAAGACGATCGCGAACGGCGCCAGGAAGAACAGCGTCAGCCACAGGAACGGCGGGGCGAGAACGAACAGGCGTCTGCCCCGGCGATGCGGAGCGGTCGTGCTCACGGCAGGAGCACCGCAGCCTCGGGTGCGAACGTGAGGCGCACGGCCTCGCCCTGCGACAGGCCCGCTGCCGCGCGATTGTTCGGCTGCGAGACGCGCAGCACTGGCCCCGACGTCAGTTCGACCCGGAACACCGTCTCGCCGCCGAGATAGCTCTCGCCGGCGATCCGCCCGCCGATCGCGTTCTGCTCGTCCGCACCGTCCCGCGAGGCAGCGATGACCAGTCTCTCGGGCCTGATCGCGACCGTGCGAGAGGCGCCAACAGCCGGCGCGATGCCGCTGGAAAGCACTGTGACGGGCGCGTCCGCCCAAGCGCTCGCGACACGCAACCGCCCGTCCTCGAGACCGACCACCCTGCCCTCGGCGAGGTTCACGTCGCCGAGGAACGTCGCCACGAAGCGGCTTTGCGGCCGCTCGTAAAGCTCTCGCGGCGGGCCCACCTGCACCATGCGGCCCCTGTCCATGACCCCGATGCGATCGGCCATGCTCATGGCCTCGTCCTGATCGTGCGTGACCATGACGAAGGTCGTGCCAAGCATTTTCTGCAGGTTCTTCAGCTCGGCCTGCGTCTCTTCCCGCAGCCGACGGTCCAGCGCGCCGAGCGGCTCGTCCAGCAGGAGGACCCGCGGATTGCGGGCCAGCGCACGGGCCAGCGCGACTCGCTGGCGCTGGCCGCCGGAGATCTGCGCGGGATAGCGCGCGCCCAGGTCGGGAAGGCGGACGAGCTGGAGCATCTCGTCCACGCGCCGCGCGATCTCGGCCTTCGGCCTACCCGCCTGTTTCAGGCCGTAGGCGATGTTGTCCGAAGCCGTGAGATGGGGGAACAGGGCGAAGGACTGGAACATCATGTTGAGCGGCCGGCGGTGCGCCGGCTCCGCCGTGATGTCTCGACCCTCGAGCAGCACGCGACCGCGATCAGGATCCTCGAACCCTGCCAGCAGGCGTAGCAGGGTGCTCTTGCCGCATCCGGATGGGCCGAGCAGGCAGAAGAACTCGCCTTCGCGGATGTCGAAGGTCAGGTCGTCCACTGCCGTGAGCGCGCCGAAGCGCTTGGTGATGTGCTCGAAGCGGATGAGAGCTCTGGGAGCACCAACCGACACCTTGGAGCCGTTCACACTAAAGCCGTCCGGACTTGCGGGATCGGCCGACCTTCGCCGGAAGAACAAGATGCCGGTGAACCTCGCGCCCGCTGCGGCGCGAGACTAGCGAAGCCTCGTCCAGCCCTCAATGCGCATCGGACGGGGCAGGACCTTTTGGGCGCTGGATGAAGGGCGCAAGAAGCGCGAGCGACCCGAACAGAAAGGTCATGATCAGGAAGACGTCGCCGAACGACATCACGAGCGCCTGCTGGCGTACGATGTTGGCGACCGCCCGAAGCCCGGCGAGATCGGCGTCGGAGCCGAGCCGCGCATGGGCGCCCGTCATCGTCTGCATGGTCTCGTTCGCGACGTTGCGGCTCCAGGTCACGCTCTCGTGCAGCCGCGCCAGGTGCAGGTCCCAGCGGTCGTTCAGCACCGTGTTGATGAGCGCGAGCCCGACGGCGCCGCCGAGATTCCGGGTCAGGTTGAAAAGACCCGACGCGTTCTTCATCCGCTCCGGCGCGAGCGTGCCGAGCGCGATGTTGTTGATGGGGATCATGCAGGTCATGAGCGACACGCCGCGCAGGACCTGCGGGATGAGGAGCTCCCAGAAATCCCAGTCCTTCGTGATGTAGGAGGCCCACCATGTGCCCAGCGCGAAGCCGATGAAGCCGGCCCCGATCATGACGCGCGGGTCGAGCTTGCCCATCAGCCGGCCGACGATCGGCGCGGTCACGAACATGCAGATGCCGGTGACGAACATCGTCTCGCCGATCTGCAGGGCTGAGTAGCCGCGCACGCGGCCGAGATAGACGGGGTAGAGGTAGGTCAGGCCGTAGAGTCCGATGCCCATGACGAAGCTGAAGGCGGAGCCGGCCGCGAAGTTGCGGTTCGTGAAGGCCCCGAGATCGACGATGGGCTGCCGCGCCGTGAACATCCGCCAGAAGAAGCCGATCGCGGAGGCCCCGCAGATGACGGCCGCGATGAGGATGTACTCGTCCTGGAACCAGTCGTTCGTCGGCCCCTCTTCGAGCACGAATTCGAGACAGCCCAGCAAGGCCGCCATGAGCCCGAGCCCGGTCCAGTCGAAGTTCTTGAACAGGCCGAGATTCGGCTCGTCGAAATCGACGAGGAAGTAGGTGGTGACCGTCACGAAGATGCCGGGCACGATGTTCACCAGGAACAGCCAGTGCCAGGAGAACAGGTCCGTCAGATAGCCGCCGATCGTCGGCCCGATGGTCGGCGCCAGGGTCGCCACGAGTCCGATGAGGGGTGTCACGCTGTTGCGCTGCTCCGGCCGGAAGATCGTGTAGGCCGACGCGAACACCGTTGGGATCATGCCGCCGCCGATGAAGCCCTGAAGCGCACGGTAGACGATCATCTCGTTGATCGAGGTCGCCGTCGCACACATGAAGCTCATGATCGTGAAGCCGGCGGCCGAGATCACGAACATCCAACGCGTCGAGAGCACGCGCGACAGCGTGCCGGACAGCGGAATCATGATCACCTCGGCGATCAGGTACGCGGTCTGCACCCAGGATATCTCGTCGGCGGATGCGGAGATGCCGGCCTGGATTTCGGCAAGCGAGGCCGAGACGATCTGGATGTCCAGGATCGCCATGAACATCCCGAACACCATGCACAGGAACGCAAAGAGCTTGCGTCCCTCGCCGGCCGGCGCCGCAGCCGCCGGTAGGGCGGTCGGGGTCGCGAGAGCTGCGCTCGCCACGGCCCTACCGTCCCGCCGTGGCCGTCGGTCGGTCACGCGAATCCACGCGCACTACGACCGACATTCCCGGACGCAGCACCGCCTCCTGCGCGACCTGCGGGTCCACCTTGATCCGCACCGGCACCCGCTGGACGATCTTCGTGAAGTTGCCCGTCGCGTTCTCGGGCGGGAGCAGGCTGAACTGGGCGCCCGAGGCCGGCGCGATGCTCTCGACCCGGCCCGGAAACTCGCGGCCCGGGAACGCGTCCACCTCGATCTCGACCTTCTGGCCGGGCCGGAGCTTCGCCAGCTGGGTCTCCTTGAAATTGGCGTCGACCCGAACGCTGTCGAGCGGCACGAGGGCGGCTAGGCGGGTGCCCGGCTGGACATAGGCCCCGACCTCGACCGCGCGGTTGCCGAGGACGCCGGCGACCGGCGCCCGGATGATCGTGAAGGACAGGTCGCGCTCAGCCCGCGCCACCGCGGTGCGGTACTCGGCCGCGACCCGCTCCGCCTCGGCCTTCTGCGCTCTCAGGACGGCCACGTTCGCACGCGCTGCGAGCAGCCCGGCCTCTGCAGCCTGGACGTTGGCAGTGGCGCGATCACGGTCCGCGAGAGACTGCTCGAGCCGCGCCTTGGACGCGAAATCAGACTGCGAGAGCCGGTTCTGCCGCTCGAAATCGGCGCCGGATCGAACTGAATCGGCGCGCGCCGCTGCGATCTGCGGCTCGGCCTGACGCACCTGAGCTTCCGCCGCCTCGGTTTGACGGGCGATCCGCTCGACGGTGGACATCTGCGTAGCGAGCTTATCTTGCGCCGCCTGCACGGCGAGCTTGTAATCGGCGTCGTCGATGCGCGCGATCACCTGCCCGGCCTGGACGCTTTGGTTGTTCAGGACCTCGACGGCGGTCACGTAGCCGGAGGCCTTGGCGGCGAGGATCGTGACGTCGGCGCCGACATACGCGTCATCGGTCGAGACGAAGAAACGCCCATTTGTCCACCAGC
This sequence comes from uncultured Enterovirga sp., assembly GCA_964251455.1. GTDB lineage: Bacteria > Pseudomonadota > Alphaproteobacteria > Rhizobiales > Beijerinckiaceae > Enterovirga. The sequence goes on along the minus strand of CAXUKK010000053.1, from coordinate 3,892 downwards.
CATAACCGTAATAGCCGCCGACGACGAGCGCGACGCTCAGGACCGCGAGAAGCACGATCCGCTTGCGGGACCGCTTCTTCGGTGCCGGCTGGGCGGCCGGAACCGGCGCCGAGCCAGCGGACGGGGACAGCGTCTCGCCACCCGCTTCCGCCTTCAGGGCGGTCGTGATCCCGCGCGCCATGTCGGGCGCCTCGTATGCAACGCCGGACCTAGGAGCGCAGGATAGGTCGTTGCCGCCGGACCGCACCATGAACTTTCTCCCCCGCGAGCCGCGTACAGCGCACCCGAGAACTCCCGCGTTTGACGTCCGGGACGGCGCTCATATATGTTGACCGAACGGTTCGGTCAACGCGCCGGAGCGGAGCAGGATGAACACCGCCACAGTGGCACGGTCGCCAGCAGAGGCCCTCGGCAACGACGGCGCGAAGCGCCGCCAGATCCTGGACGGCGCGCGGCGCGTCTTCCTCTCGGCGGGGTTCGACGGCGCGAGCATGGGCGAGATCGCGAAGGCCGCACGCGTCTCCAAGGGCACGCTGTACGTCTACTTCGAGTCCAAGGAGGCGTTGTTCGAAGCGTTGACACTCGAGGAGAAGGCCGGCCTCGCCGAGGCGGTGTTCCGCCTTGACGAGAGCGACCCGGACGTGCGCTCCGCGATGCGGCGGCTCGGAATCAGCTATCTCGAAGCGATGCTCAGCCCGGATCACATTTCCTCGATCCGCATGGTGATCGGCGCGACTGACAAGTTTCCCCGGTTCGGCCAGGCCTTCTACGAGGCGGGCCCGCGCACCGGAGCAAGGCGGCTCAAGGCCTATCTGGACGCGCAGGTCGCGGCGAGGCGGCTGCGGATCGAGGATACGGACCTCGCGGCCGAGCAGTTTCTCGGACTGTGCTCGGTGCGCTCGTTCAAGCGTGCCATCTTCGGCGTCGAAGGCAGCCCGAGTTTGGCCAACGGCTCGAAGGAGGTCGATTCGGCGCTCAAGGTATTCTTCGCCGCCTATGGCCCGGCCTAGATCCTACTCCTCCCGCAGCGCTGCCTGGACGCGGGCATGCAGCAGGTCCGGACGCACGAGGACGAGCGCGCCCCGCTTGCGCTCGATCAGGCCTTCCTGATCCATCGCCGTGAACTCGCGCGTCACCTGCTCGCGCCGGCACCCGATCCTGGCGGCGAGCACGTGATGAAACGGCGGCGGGCTCACGACCCGCTCCGTCTCGCTGCCCTGCCGGGGCACGGAGAGGCGAAGCAGCTCCGAATAAAGCCGGTGCCTGAGATCAAGGACGGTCTGCTCCATCAGACGCGCGTCCAGCTCGCGCACGCGCCCGGTCAACAACCTGAAAACGCGCCCAGCGACCGTCGGCGCGCTGAAGACGATTTCCTGGAAGACCGCCGCGGCCATGACGCAGACCTCGCCGCGCGTGAGCGCCGTCACGTTCGCCGAACGCTTCACGCCATCAAGCGCCGCCAGCTCGCCGAAAAGCGCGCCCCCCTTCATTTCGCCAAGGATCACCTCCTTGCCCGAGCGGGTGCGGATGAGGACGCGTACGTCGCCTGAATTCAGGAAGAACACGTCGCTGGAGCGATCGTCGAAGTCGACGAGGATCTCGCCCGGCGTGAAGTTCCGCCACCGCACGCGTGTCTCGAAGCGAGCGAGATCGATTTCCGCGTCCTTGAAGAGCGGGATTCCAGCCAGACGGTTCATGCCAACTCCCCGCGGCATGGCTGCCGTATCGCCATCGAGAGTCAAGCGTGAGGAGGTTGCAGCCTTGTTGCTTGGTGACCGGACCGCAAAGCCGCACTCGCAGCTTCGAGAATGCGCAGCACGCTCAGACCCTCCCGGCCGTCGCTGAGCGGAGTGGTGCCTGCCGACATGCTGTGGAGAAAATGCGCACACTCGAGCCGGAGCGGCTCGCCGGGGATCAGCGCGATCGGTGCCGGGTCGGCACGGTCGATCAGCGCTGTCCCGCCCGTCTCGGTGATCCCATACGGGAAGAGCACGAGCTTGCGCTCCCAAGGCTCGCGATCGTCGAACACCGCCATCGCGTCCGTCCCGACCGCCACCAGCCGCTGCTCCTTGTAGGGGTGGAGCCAGGAGGAGCGGATTTCCGCCGAGGCTCCGTTTGCGAAGCTCAACGCGACAGTGGCCGTGTCTGCGATCTTGCCGTCCGTGTGGTAGCCGCCAAACGCTGCCACCCGCACCGGCTCGGCCCCGAGCAGCGCCAGCACCATGGAGATGTCGTGCGGCGCGAGGGCCCAGAGCGCGTCCTCCTCGCGCCGGATGGCGCCGAGATCGAGCCGGGTCGATACGAGCGACATCAGCCGGCCGAGGCGGCCTTCCCGGACCCGCCGCGCAAGCTCGACGAAGGCCGGATGGTACTGGAGGATGTGGCCGACCATCAGGACGCGGCCGTGCCGCTCCGCCACAGCGCAGAGGCTCTCGCCGTCCGCGACGGAGAGCGCCAGCGGCTTCTCGACGAACAGGTGCTTCCCCGCTTCGAGCGCCCTCTGCCCGAGCGGCAGGTTCTGCGAGGGCGGGAGCGCGAACACCAATCCTGCGACGCCCGGATCCCCGAGCGCGTCTTCGAACCGGAGGCTCGGCACGCCGAAGCGGTCCGCCTGCTCGGCCGCGAGCTTCGGATCCGCGTCGACGATTCCCGCGAGCGCACCGAGTTCGGCGTAGTTGCGGACGTGGTTTCGTCCCCAGCGTCCGCACCCGACCACCACCACCTTCGGCAGCGCGGGATTGTCGTCCGTGCTCATCGCGATCCTAACCTTGTCCTCGCGCCGCCCCGGCGCGGCCCTCATACCGGGCGCATCCAGGCCGGTCGAGGCAGCTCGGCCTTGCCGGAGGCGGTCGCAATCGCCATGACACGCGCATGCTTCATCTGAACGAACTGACCTTTCGCATCGGCGAGCGGCTGCTGCTCGACCGGGCGGCGGTTGCCATGCCGACCGGCGCCCGCGTCGGCCTCGTCGGCCGAAACGGTGCCGGCAAGACAACGCTGTTCCGGCTCATCCAGGGCGAGCTCGCTCCCGAGGGCGGCGCCGTCGCGCTGCCGCGCGGCGTCAAGATCGGAGCCGTCTCCCAGGAGGCGCCGGGCGGGCCGGAATCGCTCGTCGAGGTCGTGCTCGCGGCCGACAAGGAGCGCGCGGCGCTGCTTGTCGAGGCGGACACGGCGGACGGCATGCGGCGGGCCGAGATCGAGACGCGTCTCGTCGATATCGACGCCTATTCCGCCCCTGCCCGCGCGGCCACGATCCTGCACGGCCTCGGCTTCGATGCGGACGCGCAGGCGCGGCCGTGCTCGTCCTTCTCGGGCGGCTGGCGCATGCGTGTCGCGCTCGCCGCAGTGCTGTTCAGCGAGCCGGACCTGCTGCTCCTCGACGAGCCCACCAACTACCTCGATCTCGAGGGCACGCTGTGGCTCTACGACTACCTCGCCCGCTACCCGAATACGGTCCTGGTCATCAGCCACGATCGCGAGTTGCTCGACACCTGCGTCGACCACATCCTGCATCTCGACCGCGGCAAGCTGTCGATCTGGCGCGGCGGCTACTCGTCATTCGCCCGGCAGCTCGCCGAGAAGCGCCGGCTGGAGGCGAAGTTCGCCGCCAAGCAGGAGGCGGAGCGCAAGCACCTGCAGGCTTTCGTCGACCGGTTCCGGGCCAAGGCATCGAAGGCCAGGCAGGCGCAGTCGCGCGTCAAGCGGCTGGCGAAGCTCGAGCCGGCCTCGCTGATGATCGAGGACAACGTCCTGCCCTTCGACCTGCCCTCCCCGGAGCGGCCGATGTCGCCGCCGATCGTCGCCATGGACCGCGTGGAGGCGGGCTACGGCGAGCGCACGATCCTGAAGCGGCTCGACCTCACCATCCTGCCGGACGACCGGATCGCGCTCC
>CAXUKK010000052.1:0-10595 GCA_964251455.1 uncultured Enterovirga sp. | reverse complement strand
CAGGTTCTGCCCCGCCTCGAAGGTGGATTGCGCCGCCGAGCCGGCGCGGCTTGCTATGTCGAAAATGGATGCCACGGGTGGGAGCTGGTGTGAGGTGCAACTTGGGACCGGGCAGCCCCATGCGCAAGCCGCCGGTACCGGGGCCTAATCCGAGCCGCCGACGCCCAGCGAGGCCGGCGTATCGAACGACACGAGTTGCCCGGTTCGGCGGGAGAGCTCGCGCCAGCCGTCGATCTCGAACGCGATGACGGCGACCGATGCGGTCGGCATGCCGCCGCGCAGCCGCTCGGCCGCCGCTCCCTGCTCGCTGGCACGAACGAGGTCGAGCGCGAGTTCCTCGAAGGCCGGGTTGTGCCCGACCAGGATCACGGTTTCGGCCTCCGAGTCGGCTTCCTGTGCGACCGCCAGAAGCTCCCGCTCGCTCGCCTCGTAGATCCGCTGGTCAAAACGCGTGGGAACGTCGGGGCGCCGCGCCAGCGTCCAGGTCTCGCGGGTGCGCGCGGACGGCGAGACCAGGGCGAGATCGCATGGGATGTTCGCGAGATGGCCCGCCACCGCGTCCATCTGCGCCCGCCCCTGCGGAGCCAGCACGCGGTCGAAATCCTGGACGGCATCCTTGGCTACGGCCTTGGCGTGGCGAAGAAGGACGAGGCGCTTCATGTGATCCTGTGATCCCTCAGGGGTATCGAGGCGTCGAGAATGCGGAGTTCGACACGCTCGCCTCCACCCCACCTGTCGACGCAAAGCGTGCCGGCCACATGGATCGGCTGCCCTACCGATGCAAGCAGCGCGCGCCCGAGCGGCTTGTCGGCGGCCCGGAAGGCGATGGCGCGCAGGCTCGATCCGTCGCCGGATTTCAGCGTCGCCCGGACATGGTTTTGCCCGACCTGGCGGGCGTCGGCGAGCCGGTGCCCTCCGAACGCGAAGACCGGCTCTGGCTGTCCCTGTCCGAACGGGCCTGCGGTCTCGAGGGCCAGCACGGCCTCCACGGTCGCGCCGCCGGCCGAGAGCGCGGCATCGATCATGAGCGGATCCGCCGCTTCATCCGCGGCCCGGGCCGGAAGCGCCGCCGCGATCGCCTCCCGAAAAGCGTCGAGGTCGCCGGACCGGATCGTGGCGCCGGCCGCCATGGCATGGCCGCCGCCCTTGACCGCGACGCCCGTCTCCGTGGCAAGACGCACGGCACGACCGAGATCGGCGCCCGGGACCGAGCGGCCGGACCCTGTCGAGGTTCCGTCTCCCTTCGTTGCGAAGGCGAAGACCGGGCGGCCGAACCGCTCCTTCACGCGGGCCGCAATCAATCCAACGATCCCTGGATGCCAATCGGGCGAAGCGAGCACGAGAACCGGGGCATCGGGCTCTGCCTCGAGGCGCTTTCCCGCTTCGGCCTCGGCCTCCTCGACGGCCCGCGCCTCGATGGCGCGACGTTCCTCGTTCAACCGCTCCAGCGTCGCCGCGACCGTGCCGGCCACGCCGGGATCCTGGGTCATCAGCAGCCGAGCGCCAAGCGAGGAATCCCCGATCCGCCCGCCCGCATTGATGCGCGGCCCGAGGCAGTAGCCCAGATGCCAGCATTCGGGCGCGGTCTCGACCCGGGCGGCATCGATGAGCGCAGCCAGGCCCAGCCGGCGCCGGTTGCGCAGCACGACCAGTCCCTGGCGCACGAAGGCGCGGTTCAGTCCCGTGAGCGGCGCCACGTCGGCGACGGTCGCCAGCGCCACGAGATCCAGGGCGGCCAGAAGGTCGGGCTCCGGCCGGCTTTGCCAGAAGCCCCGGCGCCTGAGTTCGCGCGCGAGCGCGACGAGCGTCATGAAGACGATGCCGGCCGCGCACAGATGGCCGAGGCCGGACAGATCGTCCTGGCGGTTCGGATTCACGATCGCCACGGCGGGCGGCAGCGTCTCGGGCGCACCGTGGTGATCGAGCACGACGACATCGGCGCCGAGGCGGGCAGCCTCTTCCAGCGGCACATGTCCGGCCGTGCCGCAATCGACCGTGACGATCAGCGAGGCGCCCTCCCCCACCAGCGCCCGCATGGCCTCGACGTTCGGGCCGTAGCCTTCCGTGATCCGGTCGGGGATGTGGATGGGGGCGGCGAGGCCGCACGCTTCGAGATAGCCGGCTATGAGGGCCGCCGAGCATGCGCCGTCGACATCGTAATCGCCGAAGATCGCCACCCGCTCGCCACGCTGCGCGGCATCGGCGAGGCGCGCGACCGCGGCGTCCATCCCCGTGAGCGCGCTCGGGTCCGGCATGAGGTCGCGCAGCCTCGGCGCGAGGAAGCTCGGCGCCGCCTGGACCGACACGCCCCGTCCGGCCAGCACCCGGGCGACGACATCCGGCACGCCATGCGTCTGCGCGATCGCGGACGCGATCATCGAGGAGGCGGGATCGAGCCGCTCCAGCCAGGGCCGCCCGGAGACGGAGCGAGCCACGCCATGGACAGGCCTTGGGGCCGGAGCCGCTATCGCAAGCGATTCGGACATGGGCGCGAGTCTACCCGAGCCCTGCGCCCGGGCTACCCTTGGCGACGTCGCGGCCTACACCAACCTGCCGCCGGTCAGAGGATCCTGCGATACTGGATGAAGCCCGGCTGGTCGGCGATCTGGTCGTACAGCGCCCGCGCGGTCGCGTTGCCGTCCTGCGTCAGCCAGTGGACCCGGCTTGCGCCGGCCTCGCGCGCCCGCTCGTATACGGCCTCGATGAGGGCTCGGCCGGCGCCTCGGCCCCGTGCGGCCTCGGCCGTGAACAGGTCCTGCAGGTAGCAATAATTGCCGACCGTCCAGGTGGAACGGTGGAAGATGTAGTGGACGATGCCGAGCAGGCTCTCGCCGTCGAAGCAGCCCAGTGCGTGCATCGGCTCGCCCGGGTCCATGAGGCGCGACCAGGTCGTGTCCGTCACGTCGGGCGCGATGGTTGCGCCGTAGAATTTGAGGTAGCCGGCCCAGAGCGGCTCCCAGGCTGCCCGGTCTTCGACCCGGAGCGGACGGATGGACAACGCGGCCATCAGACCGTCTCCACCGCGCGCGGACCGGGCAGTTCCGGCGCGAAGCGGAAGCCGACGCTGATCCGGTTCCAGGCGTTGATGGCGCCGATTGCGGCCGAGAGATGGGCGAGTTCGTTTTCGCTGAAGACCTCGCGCGCCTCGTCGAAATCGTCGTCGGACACGCCGAGTTCGACCTCCGTCAGCACCTCCGCCCAGGCGAGCGCCGCGCGCTCCCGCTCGGTGTAGACGGCCACCTCGCGCCAGGCGACGAGGAGGTCGAGCTTCTCGCGTGCGACCTGCTGTGCGCGGGCAGCGTTCAGGTGGTACTGGATAGAGAACGCGCAGCCGTTCATCTGGGAGACCCGAAGCTTCACGATCTCCAGGAGATCGGCATCGAACCCGGCCTCGAGCGCGGCCTTGTCGATCGCGCCGAGCGCATCGGCGACCGGCGCCGCGAGGCTCCGGAAACGGCGCCGATCGACGCGGGGATCGAGATCTGACACGGGCTGGCTCCATGCCGGGCGAACGCCGGCGCGCTATTCGACGATGTTGTCCTCGACCACGTTGTCGGTCGCGTGGTCGCCGTCATCGGCCGAACTGCCGAACGGATAGCCGGCATCCTCGCCGCAATACAACCGCCAGCCCTCGCGGGAGCCGACGCTGATCGCCGGCGAATGCAGCGGGAAGCCGTAATCGAAGCGGTTGCCCGTGATCGTGTTGAACGAGGGCGTCCCGTGCCGGATCGTCCCGCCCTCCCCGCAGTTCCGGTACAGGAAGATGCCGCCGCGCCAGCCGATCCTGAACCGGTTGTCGGTGATGCGATTGCGCGCCGACCCGTCGACCGCGATCACCTCGCGCCCGGTCTCGATGTCGAAGCTGTTGCCCGCGATCGTGTTGCCGGCGCTTTCCGCGTCGAGATAGACCGCAATCGACCCAGACCGCCCGATAACGCGAGACTTCGTGAGCGACACGCCCGTGACGCCCGGCCCGAGATAGAGCGGCGTCGCGCCCGAGGCCTCGAGCGTGGAGCTCTCGATGGCGATCCGCGTCGGCGCGGCCGCCTGCGCCCGCTCCGTGTGGCCGAGTGCGCGCGAGGAGAGTTTCAGCGCCTGGCCCTGGCCGTTGATGGCCATCCCCCAGATGCGGACCGGGCCGGCGATCGTGCAGTTGCGGATCGCGATGTCCGTCGGCCGGTCCCACTCGCCGCGTCCCGCGCCGGGGCTGTGAGACCGGATCTCGATCGTGAATTTCGGGAAGGGCGGCTCGGCTCCGGGCCGGCCGATCCGGCCACCCCCGCAATCGATCTGGACGCCACGAGCGGCACTTCCCTCGAGAAGCAGCCGCTTCGTGACGACGTCAGCCGGTCCGAGTTGCAGGCTGCAGGTCAGCGGTACCACGTCGTCGGCGCCCCGTGGCGGCTCGAGGACGGCGGCACGCGTGCGCGGGTCGCAGGCCGGGGCCGCCGCCAGCGCGACATGCGGGGCGGTGAGGAACCCGAGCGCCGCAGCGCCGAGCCGCAGGACGGCGAAGCGCGTCGGCTTCCTGCGGTCAGTCTCCGGCGCCGTGCTCGCCCGCGATCTTCGCCGACATGTCGACGACTCTGGCATCCGCCGCAGACCTGACGAGTTCGATGCCCCGTTCGCAATCACCGCGCCGCTCATAGCCTTCCGCCGAATCCGCAACGACGTTGCCGTTGGCCGCCCGCAGGCGCCAGCGCCACTCTCCGTCATGGCCCTTGTATAGCTCGAAGCGCATCCGGTCCTCCTGTTGCGCAGCGGATAACGACGAAGCTGCGCGGATGTTCGTGTGGGCCGTACGGTTCTCGCTTTCTCAACGCGAGGCCGATCACGCCGCCGATCGGTGCAACCGCCGATTCAGACAGATCGGATAATGTGGACGATCGTGTCCGAGGCATCGTTGTGCGCAAACCCTTTCCGGCGGCGGCACAGGACGACCTGTCCTTTCGGGTGAGCCAGCAACTCACCGAGAGGCTGCTGGAAGGCTGGCTGCCCGATCTCGCGATGGCCATCGCCTTCACGGCGCTCGGCCACCTGATCCTGGACGGGTCGCGCGATCCCGGCCTCGCCGCGCTCTACGCCCTCGGCTGCCTCGCGCTGGCGGTCAGGATGGTCATCCTCGTCGCCTTCCCGCACCGCACGAAGGAGGCTTCCGGCCAGAGGTCGCTGATCGGCTGGAACCGCGCCTATGCGATCGCGAGCATCCTCTTCGCGGCGACGCTCGGCATCTTCGCGGCCCGGGCATTCGCGATCGCGAACCCGGCGGTCGGCACGCTCGTCACGGCGCTGGTATTCGCCTGCGTGAGCGGCATCGTCGCCCGTCTCGCGATCAGGCCGGGGATCGCTCTGCCCAGCCTTGCGCTCGCTCTCCTCCCGCCCATCGTCGTGCTCGTCGCGTCAGGCGACATCAAGCACCAGGCTCTCGGCGCCGTCATGGGCCTGTTCGGGCTCGGCAGCGTGGAGACGATCCGGATGATCGCCAGGAGCGTGACCGCGAATGTCATGCTCCGCCACCACCTGACCGAGGCGACGCAGCACGATCCGCTGACCGGCCTCGCGAACCGCAAGCTTTTCGAAGAACGGTTCGGGAACGATCTTGCCCGCGAGCCCATGCGGCCGATCGCTGTGCACTACCTCGATCTCGACCGCTTCGGGCCGGTGAACGACGCGTTCGGTCGGGCAGTGGGGGACGGGCTCCTCAAGGCCGTCGTCGGCCGGCTCGAGGGGCTGGCGCGGCCGGGCGATCTCATCGCGCGTCTCGAGAGCGACAAATTCGTGGTGCTGCAGGCGGATGGCTCGGGCCTCGGCGAGGTGCACATGCTCGCGCGACGCATGGTGCGCGCCTTGTCGATGCCGTTCGACATTGCCGGGCACGACATCCGGATCGGCGCCAGCATCGGGATCGCGGTCGCGCCCCGGGACGGATCCGATCCCACGACGCTCGTCGCGGCGGCGGGCGATGCTCTCCACCGCGCCAAGATGGGTGGCCGGAACGGCTTCGCCTTTGCGAACGCTCCGGAGCCTGCTCTGGCGTCCTGACGGAGGCTCGGCTCAAGCCTCCAGGTGGAACTTGTCCGTGTTGCGGTGCTCGGCGCGGATGCGCCGGACGGTGCCGGTCGCGGAGCGGTAGACCAGCGTATCGGTCTCGATGATGTTCCGGCCGAATTTGACCCCCTCGAGTAGCGCTCCGTCGGTCACGCCGGTCGCGGCCACGACGACGTCGCCGCGGGCGAGTTCGTCGACCTCGTACTTCTTGTCCGGATCCTGGACGCCCATCGTCCTGGCACGCTCGCGCTTCTCCTCGGTGTCGAGGACGAGCCGGCCCTGCATCTGGCCGCCGATGCAGCGCAGAGCGCCGGCCGCGATCACGCCCTCGGGCGCCGCCCCGATGCCGAGATAGATGTCGATGCCCGTCTTCTCAGGCATGGTCGTGAAGATCACGCCCATGATGTCCCCATCCGTGATGAGGCGGATCGAGCAGCCGAGCGCGCGCACGCGGCGGATCAGGTCCTCGTGCCGCGGCCGCTCCATGATGAGCGCCGTGATGTCCTTCGGCTCGACGCCCTTCGCCTTGGCGAGCGACCGGATGTTGTCCTCGGGCTCCCAGTCGAGATCGACGGTGCCCTTCGGGTAGCCCGGGCCGATCGCGATCTTGTTCATGTAGACGTCGGGCGCGGCGAGGAGCGTGCCGCCCTCCGCCATCGCCATCACGGCGATCGAGCCCGGCATGTCCTTGGCGCAGAGCGTCGTGCCTTCCAGTGGATCGACCGCGATATCGACCTTCGGACCGGTGCCATTGCCGACGCGTTCGCCGATGAAGAGCATCGGGGCCTCGTCCCGCTCGCCCTCGCCGATGACGACCGTACCGTCGATGGGCAGGGTGTTCAGCTCGCGCCGCATCGCGTCGACCGCGGCCTGATCGGCCGCCTTCTCCTGGCCGCGACCGCGAAGCCGCGCCGCCGCGACGGCCGCGCGCTCAGTCACCCGGACGAGTTCGAGCGTCAGGATGCGCTCGATGAGGATGCTCTTGTCGGGCTTCGTGTCCGGCATGGTCTTCGTCGTTTCCGTTCTATTCTGGCCGGGAGGCGCCATGCGCCTCCGCGATGATCTCGTAATGCGCCACGCGCTCGTCGTAGTCGATCAGAACTTCGCGCGCCTCAGCCGCAACGATGGCCGCCTCGATGTCCTCGCCGGCGAAAGCCCGGATGGCGTCGAGTGAAGCCCAGCGTGTCTCGACCTTCAGCTCGACTGCGTCACCGACCGGACGCTGCGACAGGGTTGCTCCATGAAAGCCGGACAGGGCCTGCAGTTCCGGCAGCACGCTGTTTTCGAAATGGCGTTGGTACCCGGCGACGCCTGAGCCGACGCTGCGCGCCTGCCACACGCGGAGGATCATGGCCGATCTCCGCGCGGGGTTTTCATTCCCGTTCGATCCGGATGACCTGCGGATCTTCGGAGAGGAGGCCGTCAGCGGCGATCTTCTCGAGCGCCGCCCGGATCGCGCCTTCGCTGGCCGCGTAGGTGATGAGCACGAGCGGCACCGGCTCGGCACCGCGGCCATGCTTGTCGGACAGCGGGATGCTGCCCGGCGGCCGCTTCTGCACGATCGACTCGATGGAGATCTTCGCCTCGGCCATGCGGGTCGCGACGCCGGCCGCGACGCCCAGCCTGTCATGCACCGTGAGCCGGATATAATAGCCGCCCTCGTGCCGCTGCATCGGCGCGCGCTCGGCCTTCTCCAGCCGCGACGTGAGCCGGCCGAACGGAGCCGACACCGCGCCGGAGGCGACATCCGCGATGTCGGATACGACGGCGGAGGCCGTGGCATCTCCACCCGCGCCGGGGCCGATCAGCGTCAGCTCGCGCACCGCGTCCGCGTCGATCGTGACCGCGTTCGTCACGCCCATGACCTGGGCGATCGCCGATGAGCGCGGCACCATGGTCGGGTGCACGCGCTGCTCGATCCCGGTCGGGCTCCGTTCCGCGACGCCGAGGAGCTTGATGCGGAAGCCCAGCTCTTCGGCCATCCTGAGGTCGAGCGGCGCGATCGACTCGATGCCCTCGACATAGATCGAGTCGGCGTCGATCTCCGTCCCGAAGGCGAGAGAGGTGAGGAGCGCGAGCTTGTGCGCCGTGTCGAAGCCGCCGATGTCGAAGGTCGGGTCGGCCTCGGCATAGCCGAGCTTCTGCGCCGCCGCGAGGCAGGTCGCGAAATCGAGGCCCTCGCTCTCCATCCGGGACAGGATGTAATTGCAGGTGCCGTTCAGGATCCCGTAGATCCGCGTGACCCGGTTGCCGGCCAGCGCCTCGCGCAAGGTTTTGACGATCGGGATGCCGCCGGCCGCCGAGGCCTCGAACGCGAGTGCGACGCCCTTCTCCTCTGCCCGGCGCGCCAGATCGAGGCCGTGGCGGGCGAGCAGGGCCTTGTTCGCCGTGACGACGTGCTTCCCGTGCGCGAGCGCGGTCTCGACGACGGCCTTCGCCGGCCCGTCCGCCCCGCCCATGAGCTCGACCACGCAATCGACCTCGTCGGAACGCGCGAGCGCGACCGGATCGTCGAACCAGCGATAGGCCGAGAGATCATGGCCGCGGTCGCGGCTGCGGTCGCGAGCGGACACGGCCGTGACCCGGATCGGCCGGCCGGCGCGCTCGGTGAGCGCATTGTCCTGGCGCGCGATAATCTTGAGGGCCGAGGCGCCGACCGTGCCGAGGCCGGCCACGCCGACCCTGAACGGCTGCGCTCCCATGCGGATCTCCCGGAGTGATGCCATACCCTGAGGCGGCGCCCGTGTCTTAAGCGTGGCCGCGCAGGGTGTCGACCCTCGCTCCGGAGCCCAGGCGCAGGTGCTCCGGAAGAAGCGCCGCGCCGGCCGCATGAACCACGGCCGTCACACGGATGTGATGCGCAAGAGCGAGGAGACGCCGTCCACGAAGGAGCCTCCCATGCTGTCCCGCCGCACCGCCCTCAAGGCCGGTCTCGCGACCACGCTCGCATCGCAATTCGCCGGCTTCGCCGCCGCCCAGGACGGCCCGTTCCGCTTCGGCATCGTGGCGGACCCGCAATATGCGCCCGTGCCGCCGAACCTCGCCAGCGGACGCTATTACGGCAACAGCCTCTGGAAGATGCAGGAGGCGGTGGCCGAGTTGAACCGGCACGAGCTCACCTTCGTGGCGACGCTCGGCGACATCATCGACCGCCACTTCGAGAGCTTCGGCCATATCCTGCCGCTCTACGACAGCCTGAAGCATCCGAAGGTCTTCCTCCTCGGCAACCACGATTTCGAGGTCGGCCGGGAGTTTCTCCAGTCCGTCGTCCGGACGGTTGGGATGCCCAAGAGCTATTACGACTTCGCAGGCGGCGGCTACCGCTTCATCGTCCTCGACGGCAACGACGTCACGACCTTCGCGCCGCCGGTCGGCGACCCGCGCCGGGAGATCGCCGCCGAGCGGCTCGCCAGGCTCAAGGCGGCCGGCGCCGTGAATGCCCAGAGCTGGAACGGATCGCTCTCCGACGCGCAGTTCGCCTGGCTCCAGGGGACGCTCGACAAGGCCCGTTCTGCGCGCGAGCAGGTCATCGTGCTCGGCCATTACCCGGTGTTCCCGGCGAACCAGCACAACATGTGGGACAGCCCGCGGATCGTGGAATTGCTGACCGGCTACGACAACTTCGTCGCCTATTTCTGCGGCCACAACCACGCCGGCAATTACGGCGAGATCGGCGGGCGCCACTTCATCAACTTCAAGGGCATGGTGGATACCCCGACCACGACCGCCTACTCGGTCGTCGAGGTGCATCCCGACCGGTTGCAGATCCAGGGCTTCGGCCGCGAGGAGAGCCGCTCCTACGCGATCCGCGCACGAGCCTGACTTTTGGGCGGGAGCCTGCTCCCGCCCTCCATCACTGGTGAACCGGGCAACGCACCTACTGCGCGGCGGCCCGCTTTCTCAGGACCATGTTCCCGCGGAAGAGGAACTTCTGGGCCCGCTTCGCCGTGTCGACCTCCGTCGTGAAGACGTTGCCCTTCGAATCGACCGCGAGGTTGTGCACCCAGTGGAACTGGCCGGCGTTGCGGCCATTGCGGCCGAAGGCGCCCAGGACCTCGCCGGTGTCGCGGTTCAGTGTGCGGACCTCGTTGTTCTCGCCGTCCGCGTTGATGAGGAAGCTCTCCTTCTCGTCCGGCCAGAGCGCCAGTTCCCAGACTGCGCCGTTACCGCGCGTGTCCTTCTCGACGAAGTACTCCTTCACGAAGGTGCCATCCTTGCGGAAGACCTGGACGCGGTTGCTCATGCGGTCGCACACATAGACCAGCCCGTCGCGGGCGACCTGCACGCAATGGACCGGGTTGCGGAACTGCGCCGGCGGCGTCTCGCCCGGGCTGTAGGCCGCAAGAGTCTCGTCTGTCGGCGGCTTGCCGTAAGCACCCCACATCCGTTTGAACGCGCCCGTATCCGCGTCGAACACGATGATGCGCCGGTTGCCGTATCCGTCGGCCACGAAGAGCTCGTTCGCCGACGCATCGACCATCATCCCGGCCGGCTTGCCGAGGCGCGACGGATCGCGGCGGTTCGTTTCCGGTACCTGCTTGCCGATT
>CAXUKK010000051.1:0-10628 GCA_964251455.1 uncultured Enterovirga sp. | reverse complement strand
CCCTAGCCCCGCTCACCTTTCCTGGCAGTGCGCCCGCCATCGCCCAGGCTCGGCCCAAGGTCGTCGTCATCGGCGGCGGCTTCGGGGGAGCGACAGCGGCGCGGGAGCTGAAGCGGGCCGGGCTCGACGTCACGCTCGTCGAGGCCAGGCCGGTCTATGCCTCCTGCCCGTTCTCGAACGAGGTGATCGCCGGCCTCCGGCCCATGGAGGCGCAGCTCTTCGGCTACGATGCGATCCGCCGCGAGGGCGTGGAACTCGCGCTCGGCACGGCGACGCGCGTCGATCCCGAGGCGCGCCGCGTGACGCTCGCCGACGGGACGCAACTGCCCTACGACCGCCTGATCCTCTCGCCCGGCATCGACCTGCGCTTCGACGCGCTGCCCGGCTACGGCGAGGATGCGGCCGAGCGGATGCCGCATGCCTGGAAGGCTGGTCCGCAGACTCTCCTCCTGCGGGCGCAACTCGACGCCATGGCCGACGGCGACACGGTTCTCATGTCGGTGCCGGCGAACCCGTATCGCTGCCCGCCCGGACCTTACGAGCGCGCCAGCCTGATCGCGCATTACCTCAAGACCCGGAAGCCGCGATCGAAGCTCATCGTGCTCGACGGCAAGGACGTGTTCTCCAAGCAGCGCCTGTTCGAGGAGGGCTGGAAGGCGCTCTATCCGGACCATCTCGAATACGTGCCGCTCGCCGCCGGTGGGCAGGTAACGGCCGTCGAGCCGGCGACCGGGACCCTCGTCACCGATTTCGGCCGACACACGGGCGCGGTCGTGAACGTCATCCCGCCCCAGCGGGCCGGCCGCATCGCGGAGGCAGCGGGCGTGGCAGACCGCTCGGGCTGGTGCCCGATCGATCCGGTCACGTTCGAGTCGCGGTTGCGGCCGAACATCCATGTCATCGGGGACGCTGCAATTGCCGGCGGCATGCCGAAATCCGCCTTCTCGGCCAATGCGCAGGCCAAGGTCTGTGCGGCGGCCGTGGCGGAGCTCCTGGCCGGGCGCCAGCCGGCCGCGCCGAAACTCATCAACACCTGCTACAGCCTCGTCGCGCCGGGCTACGGCATCTCGGTCGCGGGCGTGTACCGGCCGCAGAACGGCGTCCTGGCTGATGTCGAGGGCGCCGGCGGAACGAGCCCGCTCGACGCCCCGCCCGAGACCCGCGCGCTCGAGGCGGCCTACGCCGAGGAATGGTTTCGCACGATCACGACCGAAGTGTTCGGGTGAACCTTGGCGGTACATACCTGTTCGCCTCCACGGCGCTCCTCCTGGCCGCAATCCCGGCCGCGGCTCAGACGGTCTCAGGAGATGCCATTCCGACATCGCTGACCGGCATGCCCGGCGATGCCGCGCGGGGGCGCGCGATCGTGGCAGACCGGACGCGCGGGCTCTGTCTCCTGTGCCATTCGAGTCCGATCCCGGAGGAGCGGTTCCAGGGCAACCTCGCCCCGCCGCTCGATGGCGCGAGCGCGCGCTGGTCGCAGGGACAACTCCGGCTCAGGATCGCCGATGCGCGCAGGCTCAATCCGGACACGATCATGCCGTCCTACTTGCGTGACGATGGCTTCAACCGCGTCGCGCCTGCCTGGCGCGGCAAGTCGGTGCTCGCCCCGCAGGAGATCGAGGACGTGGTGGCTTATCTCGTGACGTTGCGTGAGGACGCCAGGTGACGAGCGCATCCCGCCGCGAAGCCCTCCTGCTCGGGGCGGCCGCGTCCCTGGTCGTCGTCGCGCCGGCCTGGGCCACACCGGAGGACATGGGCGAGGCCGTCCGGCATTTCACAAACGGCGTCGACGTGAAGAGTGGCCGGGTTACGCTCGACCTGCCGCCGCTCGTCGAGAACGGCAACGCCGCGCCGCTTTCGATCGCGGTCGAGAGCCCGATGAACGAGGCGGATCATGTCCGCCGCATCGCGGTGTTCAACGAGCGCAACCCGCAGCCGAACGTCCTCACCGTGACGCTCGGCCCCCGCTCGGGCCGGGCGACGCTGTCGACCCGCATCCGGCTCGCCAATTCGCAGCGCATCACGGCGGTGGCCGAGATGAGCGACGGCTCGTTCTGGTCTGGCACGGCGGACGTCATCGTTACGCTTGCCGCCTGCATCGAGGGATCGTGAGATGGCCCGCGCCCTAGTCAACGTGCCGAAGACCGCGAAGCGAGGCGAGATCATCGAAATCCGCACGCTGATCTCGCACCAGATGGAGACGGGGTACCGGCCCGGCCCGAACGGCAGGATCCTGCCGCGGGACATCATCACGCGGTTCACCTGCGCCTATGGCGGTGTGGACGTATTCAGCGCGGAGTTGTTCCCTGCCATGGCCGCGAACCCGTATCTCGTCTTCACCACGGTCGCGACCGAGAGCGGCACGATCACGCTCACCTGGAGCGGCGACAACGGTTTCAGCCAGACCGAAACGGTGTCGATCGTCGTCACGTGAGGCGCCACGTTGCCATCGGTCTCGCCTGCATCGCCGGATTGTCCCCGTTGCCGCTCGGGGCGGAGATCGCGCCGGGGGAGCGCCGCTCGGATTTCGGCCAGATGAGCCCGGAGACCCGGGCGATGCAGACAGACGACACGGCCAATCCCGGCATGCTCTCGGTGCTCGACGGCGAGGCGCTCTGGACCGCGAAGGCCGGCCCGGCCGGACGCGCCTGCGCCGATTGCCATGGCGACGCCAAGGTCACGATGCAGGGCGTCGCGGCCCGCTACCCGGCCTGGAGCGAGGCGCGGCGCGCGCCGATCGATCTCGCCGGCCAGATCGACCTCTGTCGGACAGAGCGTCAGGGCGCGTCGCCTTGGGAGCCGGAGGGCGCCGACCGCTTGGCCATAACGGCGTTCGTGGCGCATCAGTCGCGTGGCATGCCGATCGCGCCGCCGCGTGGCACCGGGATTGAAGCCGCACGCGAGCGCGGACGGGTGCTGTTCACGGCCCGCATGGGCCAACTCGACCTGTCCTGCGCCGCCTGTCACGACGACAATTGGGGCAGGCGCCTCGCCGGGGCGCCGATCCCACAGGCGCACCCGGTTGGATACCCAATCTACCGGCTCGAATGGCAATCGGTGGGCTCGCTGCAGCGCCGCTTCCGCAACTGCATGAGCGGCGTCCGGGCCGAGGCCTATCCGTACGGCGCGCCGGAACTCGTCGACCTCGAGGCGTTCCTGATGGAACGCGCGGCGGGCCTCGCGATCGAGACGCCGGCCGTCCGGCCGTAGCGCGTCAGACAAAATCCTCGCGCATCGGCGTGAACACGTCGAGCAGCATGCCGCCGTCCGGCGACTTCGCGTCGTGTACGGCGTTCGGCGGAACGAGGAAGCTGTCGCCAGCGTGTAGGCGCTCCGTGCGGCCGGCGATCGTGATGTCGAAGCTGCCGCTCTCGACCAGCGTGCATTGCACATGGGGGTGGCTGTGGGGCGGCCCGACCGCGCCCGGCTCGAACCGCACCCGGACCATCATCACGCCGTCCGAATAGGTCAGGATCTTGCGCGTGACGCCGTCGCCTGCGTGCTGCCACTCGGCCTCGCCGTCGCGGACGAACGGCTCGTCTTTCCTGGATGTCATCGCTCAAGTCCTCAGCGCGCGAGCCAGCCGCCGTCGACCGGCAGCAGCACGCCATGCACGTAATTCGCAGCCGCCGACGCCAGGAACACGGCCGCGCCGCCGATGTCGGAGGGCTCGCCCCAGCGCGCGGCCGGGATGCGGGCCAGGATGTCGGCCGAGCGCTTCGGATCGGCCATCAGCGCCGCCGTGTTGTTGCTCGCGATGTAGCCCGGCGCGATCGCGTTCACGTTGATGCCCTTCGCCGCCCACTCGTTGGCAAGGATGCGCGTCAGGCCCGCAAGCCCGCTCTTCGCCGCCGTGTAGGACGCGACGCGGATGCCGCCCTGAAAGGACAGAAGCGACGCCACGTTGACGATCTTGCCGCCCGCGCCGTCCGCGATCATGCGCCGGCCGGCGGCCTGGGCGAGGAAGAACGCCGATTTCAGGTTCACGTCCATCACGGCGTCCCAATCGGCCTCCGTGAAGTCGACCGCATCGGCCCGGCGGATGATCCCGGCATTGTTGACCAGGATGTCGGTGCGGCCGAAGCGCGCCTCGGCCAAGCGCATGATGCACTCGATCGGCTCGATCGTGGACAGGTCGGCCGCGATGGCCAGGAAGCCCCTGCCGTGCGGCCGGCACTGCGCCTCGGTGTCGTCCATGGCCGAGCGGCCGACCGCGACGATGTTCGCGCCCGCCTCGGCGAGAGCGACCGCGATCGCCTGCCCGATGCCGGTATTCGCGCCCGTGACGAGGGCGCTCCTGCCGGAGAGGTCGAACCCGCTCACCGCAGCATGTCCATCGTGACCGGGTCCATGTCGGTGTAGTCGATGTTGTCGCCGCCCATGCCCCAGATGAACGTGTAGGCGCGGGTGCCGACGCCCGAATGGATCGACCAGTTCGGCGAAAGGATCGCCTGTTCGTTCGCGACGACGAGGTGCCGCGTCTCGGACGGCTCGCCCATCATGTGGAAGACGCGCGCATCGTCCGCGAGGTCGAAATACAGGTACGCCTCCGAGCGGCGGTCATGCACGTGCGACGGCATCGTGTTCCAGATCGAGCCCTCGTCGAGCTTCGTCATGCCCATGACGAGCTGGCACGTGGTGCAGACATCCGGGTGGAGCATCTGCACGATGGTGCGGCGGTTCGCGGTTGCCTGGTCGCCGAGCACCATGCTTTTGGCCTCGGCGAGCCGGACCCGGACGGTGTCGTGCGCGGCGTGGGCGGGCGTCGAGAGCAGGTAGAACTTCGCCGGGTTTGCGGGCTCGGCGCTCTCGAACGTGACGGCGCCTGCGCCCATCCCGGCATAGAGCGCGTCGCGGTGGGCGAGGTCAAAGCTCGCCTCGCCCACGCGCACGCGCCCAGGCCCGCCGATGTTGAAGATGCCGAGCTCGCGCCGCGCCAGGAAGCTCTTCGTCCCGAGCGGCTTCGGGGCCGGGAGTTCGAGCGGGCGATCGACCGGCGTCGCGCCGCCGATCACTAAGCGCTCGATATGGCTGTATGTGAGGCTGACCTCGCCGGGGCTGAACAGCCCCTCGACCAGGAAGTGACGGCGCAACTCCTCTGTCGTGAAATGCCGGACGGCCTCGGGGTGAGAGGCCTGGCGGATGTCGATTTTCATGGGTTCAGCCGAAGAGCGAGGGGAGCCAGAGCACCAGCCCCGGGATGTAGGTGACGAGCAGGAGGACGATGATCATCGGGATGTAGAAGACCATGATCGAGCGCGAGACGGCCTCCATGCTGACCTTCCCGATCGCGCAACCGACGACCATGGTCGGCCCGACCGGCGGCGTGAGCAGGCCGATGCCGAGGTTCAGGATCATGACGATTCCGAAATGCACCGGGTCGATATCGAAGGTCTTCAGCATGGGCATGAAGATCGGCGTGCAGATCAGCAGCATCGGCGCGAGGTCCATGAAGGTGCCGAGCAGCAGAAGCAGGATGTTGACCCAGAGAAGGAACATGTACTTGTTCTCTGAGATGTGCACGAAGAATTCCGTCGCCTTCGCCGGCACCTGCATGATCGCCATCATGTAGCCGAACGCGACCGAGAACCCGATCATGATCATGACCATGCCGACCGTCCGCACCACGCGGGTGAGCAGCAGCGGCACCTCGGACAGCTTGTAGTCGCGGTAGATGAATAGGGTGACGAAGAGGGCATAGACGCAGGCGACCGCGCCCGATTCCGTGGGCGTGAAGACCCCCGTGAGGATGCCGCCGATGATGATGACGACCGTGATCATCCCCCAGATGGAATCGACGACGATCTTCATGGCGTCGCGGAAGGGGACGACCTCGCCCTTCGGGTAGTTCTCGCGATGGGCGATGATCAGGCAGAGGATCATCAACGACGCGCCGAGCATCAGGGCCGGGACGATGCCGCCGAGGAACAGGTGGGCGATCGAGACCGTGCCGCCGGCGGCCAGGGAGTAGATGACCATGTTGTGCGAGGGCGGCAGCAGCAGCGGCTGCAGCGAGCCGGAGATGGTCACGTTCACGGCGAAGAGCCGCGGATAGCCGTTGCGGATCATCTCCGGGATCATCACCGATCCGACGGACGCAGTGTCCGCGACCGACGAGCCGGAGATCGCCCCGAAGAACGTCGAGGCGAGGATGTTCACGAGCGCTGGGCCGCCGCGAATGAAGCCGACCATGATCTTCGCGACGTTGATCAGGCGCGTGGCCATTCCGCCCTCGGCCATGATCGCGCCGGCCAGGACGAAGAACGGGATCGCGAGGAGCGGGAAGTTGTCCATCCCGTCCGAGGTCTTGAGCATGATCGCTTCGAGCGGCAGGTCGATCCAGATCGCGGCCAGGATCGAGGCAAGGCCGAGCGCGTAGGCGACCGGCACGCCGAGCATGCAGATGAGCGTGAAGCCGCCTAGGAGAACCAGGATGTCCACGATGCTCTCCGGTTATTCGAGCGAGACTTTGGGAACGGCGTCGTCGGTCTCAGCCGGGAACAGCTTGCCCGTCCACAGGCGCTCGATGACGAACAGGACAGTCAGGAATCCGGCGATCGGGACGGGCAGGTAGGACATCCCGACCGACGCGGCCGGGAACTCGCCGATGATCTGGTGCCAGGTGGTCTGCACGAGGGACATGCCCCACCACAGCATGAACAGGTTCGTGGCCGCCATGCAGAGCTCGATCGCCCAGCCGATCGCGATCTTGGGCGTCCCGGTCAGCATCCCCGGGATGATGCCGACGCCGATATGCAGGTATTCCCGGTAGCAGACGACCGCGGACAGGAAGGCCAGCACGATCATCAGGAGGACCGCCAACGGCTCCGGCCAAGAGGCGGCGCTGTTCAGCGCGTAGCGCGTGAACACGCCCCACGGAATGATGATCGCGATGATGGCGAGGCAGATCGCGCAGACCACGAGACAGGCATGGTGGATCGCGTCCATTGCCCGGACATAGGCGGCTTTCAACACTGGCTCCCTTGCTGATGGTTCGGCTCGCCCGTCATTCCGGGCTCGCCGCAGGCGAGAGCCCGGAACCCAGGACTGGGTAGGACCTGTGGGACGGCTCCCGGTCGCTCTCGCCCGTCGTGGGTTCCGGGTTCTGCTGCGCAGCCCCGGAATGACGGAACGGGGCGCTACTGGACCGCCTGGATCCGCTTCACGAGCGCGTCGTACTTCGCGCCGTATTTATCCCAGACGGGTTTCACGGCGTCCTGGAAGGGCTTCTTGTCCTTGAAGGTGATCACCTCGATGCCGGCATCGCGGATCTTCTTCATCGATTCCGCTTCGCGCACATCCCAGAGCTGGCGCTGTTCCTGCTGCGCCTCGGCCGAGAGCTTGCGGATCAGCGCCTGATCGTCCTTCGACAGGCCGTCCCAGACGCGCTTCGAGAACACCAGGATCTCCGGGATGATCAGGTGCTCGGTCATCGAGTAGTTCTTGGCCACCGTGTAATGGCCGAAGGAATCGTAGCTCGGCGGGTTGTTCTCGGCCCCGTCCACGATGCCTGTCTGCAGGGCGCTGTAGACCTGGTCCATGCCCATCGCGACGCCGTTGCCGCCGAGCGCGTTCATCGTGTCGACGAAGAGCGGATTGCCCATCATGCGGATCTTGAGGCCCTTGAGGTCCTCGACGCTGCGGACGGGCTTCTTCGTGTTGTAGACGTTGCGCGAGCCGCCATCCATCCAGCACAGCCCGATGAGCCGGGATTGCGGGCTCGCCGTGATCTTGTCGAGCAGGTCCTTGCCGATCTCGCCGTCGATGACCTTGCGCATATGCGCGACGTCGCGGAACACGAAGGGCAGGTTGAAGACGTTGATGTCGTCGATGATCGCGCCGACCACGCCGACGCTGACGCGCGCCACGGCAAGCGCGCCGACCTGGGCCTGCTCCAGCGCCTCCTTCTCGCCGCCGAGCTGCATGGAGGGATACATCTGGACCGAAAGCCGGCCGTCGGTCGCCGTCTCCAGCTTCTTGCCCATGCGGACGACCGCCTCGACGGTCGGATAGCCGAGTGGATGCACGTCGCTGGCCTTCAGGACCAGTTTCGCCTGCGCCTCAGCGCGTCCGAGCGAGGTCGCGCCGAGAGCACCGGCGCCAATCAAAGAGAGAAGTGTCCTGCGCTTCATATCGTTTCCTCCGGGTTGGCCTCGTGGGCCCGTCCTGCCTTCCGGCTGTTCCGGCCCCGAGAGGCCGGCTGGCGTTTTCGCCCTGGACTTGTATGGTAGTGTCGACAAAGCTGAAGCGCTGTCAAGGAGGTTTCGTTGGCCGTGAACGGCGCAGGTGCAGTCGCCGGATCGGCCGCGCAGCGGCTCGAGGCCGAGCTGAAGCGGGCGATCGTCTCCCTGGAGCTTCGCCCCGGGGCGCGGCTGTCGGAGGCGGACATCGCGGACCGGCACGGCGTCTCGCGGCAGCCGGCGCGCGAGGCGCTGATCGGGCTGTCGCGGATGCGCCTCGTCGAGGTGCTGCCGCAGCGTGGCACGGTCGTGACGAAGATCTCCGTCAGCGGCCTGATGCAGGCGCGCTTCGTCCGCGAAGCCGTCGAGACGGCGATCGTGCGGCGTGCGTGCGAGGCGTTCGATCGGGATGCGCGCGAGCGCATCGACGGGTTCATCGAGCTGCAGGCGCGGTTCGCGGCCGCGGGCGATCACGACACGTTCCAGCGTTACGACGAGCTGTTCCACGTGGCGCTGGCCGAGGGCGCGGGCTGCCCCCTCGCTTGGGAGGTCGTGCGGGACATCAAGACCCACATGGACCGGCTCTGCCAGCTCACGCTGTTCGATGCGCCGACGATGCTCGCCCTCGTGGCACAGCATCGCGCCATCCTGGCGGCGATCGACGCAGCCGACGGGGAGGCAGCCGCCGACGCGATGCGGCGGCACCTGACCGAGATCCTGCGCGCGATGCCGCGCGTCGAGGCGGAAAACCCCGATCTGTTCGAATAAGTCTCGGGCTCAGGCCGGCGTCAGGGTGATGCGCAACTCCGCTGCCGCATCCACCGCATCCCGCGAGTAGAGCAGCGGCAGGTATCGGCGCGACGCCCAGAGCGGCGCGAGATCGTCGTAGTGGGGCGATCGCGGATCGCCCGACTGGCCCGGCGTGTTGATGAACCAGCACCCGTCCCAGTTCCCGACATCGAGGACCATCCGGAACGACGCACCGGCCACGGCGCGGAAATCGCCCGGCCGGTAGCGCGTGTTCATGGCGGTCGAGCCCGAGCCGCCCTTCGGCAACGGGCCGACATCGCGCCAGGCGGTTGCGCCCGGGATGCCCGCCGTGAGCGGATGCTCGAAGTAGCCGTGGTGCAGGGCGCACCAGCGCCAGCTCGTCGGGTTTGGCCCTAGCAGGGTCTCGCAGGAGGCATGAGCGGCCGCGAGCGTGCGCCCGAGGAGGTCGGCGCGGTCCTCCGGATCGCGAACCCAGGGCCGCGATCCCGGCTGCTCGAGCGCGGCGAGCAGCGTCTCGTGGTCTCCGGGCGGGAGCAATGCCCGGACAGCCGGGCTGGACGCCGCGCGATCCAGTAGCGCCGGCTTCAGGTGCCGGGTCCACCAGACCTCGAACAGGGCGGCCGGGGCGCTGTCCTCGTGCAGGTGCCCGTCCCAGCTGGACAGGAGACGCAAGCCCGCGGCCGCATCCCCCTCGCGTGGAATGTCGGCTAGGAGCTTCAGGACCCGCAAAGCCGGAAGCGAGAGGTCGTCCGTCTGCAGGCGCATCGAGGCCTCGGGCGTATGCGCCGTGTCGGCCCCGAGCACGGCCTTGATGCGGTCCGCGCGCGAATACTCGAACCACTCGTAGCCGATCTTCACCTCGTCCGACGGGAAGCCAGCGGGCAGGTTCATTTCGTTCGCGGTCGCGACGAAGCCTGTCGCCGGATTGACGGAACGCGGGAGCTCGGACTGGTCGTGGAACCCGTCCCACTCGTAGCGGCCATCGCCCGGCACAGGCAGCAGCCCGTCATGGGTCGGCCGGCGCGGCACCTTGGCCGAGGCGTACCAGGCGATGTTGCCGGACATGTCGGCATAGACCTGGTTGGCCGACGGGACGCTCCAGTGCCGGATTGCGGCCTCAAAGGCCTCCGGGCTGCGCGCCTTCATGGAACCGACGCTTGCCAGATAGGCGGCGCTGCCGGGCTCGAGCCAGACGGTGCGGACTGCGAAGGCGCGATTGCGGGCCGGATCCTCGTGCACGACGGGGCCGTGCCGCGTGAACCGGAGGCGGATCAGCTGGTCGGCCGCACCTTTCACGGGGATCGTCTCGACGATCTCCCGCATGGTCTCCAGGCCAGCGCCGAACCGGTATCGGCCCGGCGCGCCCGGCTCGATTTCGTAGACGAGCAGGTCTTCCTGGTCGGCCGGGAAGATCGTCATCGAGAAGGCCGAATGGCCGTTATGGCCGAACGAGATCCCGGGCAGGACTGGCTCGCCGGCGCCGATCAGGTCCAGGCCCGGCGCGGTTAGGTGAACGAGGTAGCGGAGCGAGGGCAGGGCGTAGACCCGGTGCGGGTCGCTGCCGAGGATCGGCCGGCCCGTGGCCGTGCGCGAGGGCGCGACAGCCCAGTTGTTCGAACCATCCTCCGGGGCCGACGGATCGACGAACACCGTCCCGATTTCGTCCACCCGGCG